>JBQCJB010000435.1:0-6793 GCA_051953155.1 Aureliella sp.
TGGCGCTGGCCCGCTGTTTGTCGACGTCCAGCCGGCTGACCAGCGCCCGCGTCAGTGGATCTTGTGACATCGCCTGAGCACGCTCGAGAGCGGCCTGGGCGTCGTCCCACTGGCGCTTGAGCAGGGGCAACGATTGCTCGCGCCGCTGGACCGAGCGGATTTGCTCTTCGGCTTGGCTCAGTTGCATGCGAGCCGCGCTGAGCTCGATTTCGGCGCGGTCGACTGCGGCCGCTTGCTGCAGTTCGGCTTCCGCCAACTGCTGCCGCAGCGTCTCGAGTTGGGACTGGCGATAACTGGCCGAGCGCATTTCGATCAGCTGTTGACCAGCAGTCACTTGATCGCCGACCTTCACCAGGACCGCTTCGATCACGTCACCCGGCGTGCCGTTGAGTCGGATCAAGCCGCCGGCGGGTAGGAGTTGTCCTTGGGCGATGATTCGCGTGGGCCGCGCGTTGGCCACCGGTGGCGCGGATGCGTTGGGCGGCTGGACCGGCGCGGTGCGTGGGCAACCGATGCTCGCCGCGGCCCCGAATGCGATGGCCAGGCCAAGCCAAGTCGACGGTCGCCGCGATGCGCGGCGGGCGGCGGCGCTGACACGGCGGCATCTGCCAGCGGCACTGGGGGCGCGAGTCGAGATGAAGGGAAATTGCATGGCGGCTCGATAAGCGATGGGACCGGTGCGACTAAAGTAAGATAGGTTAGGACCAGCGATCACGCGCGACCGCCGATCCCGGCACAACTTCGATTTCCGCCAATCCCCAACTGGGTGGTGGTCAGTTAGCGGCCAGCCTAGCCCAGTATGACCGGAATGCAATGAGCGAACCACAAAATTTCCAAGCCGCCGTGCGTTTTGATCCGCGGTGGCGCCAGCGCTTGGCGGACGGGGAAAAGCCGGCAATTGTCGCTCGGAATTTGAACCACTATTTCGGCACCGGCGAGCTGCGCAAGCAGGTGCTGCACGACAACTGCCTCGAGATCTATCCGGGCGAGATCATCATCATGACCGGCCCGAGCGGGTCGGGGAAAACGACGCTCCTGACGTTGATCGGTACTTTGCGCCGCGTCCAGGAAGGGGAACTCTCGGTCCTCGGCTCTTCGTTACATCTCGCATCGTCGACAGAACTGATGCGATTGCGGCGCGAGATCGGGTTTATCTTTCAGGCTCATAACCTGTTCGATTCTTTGACCGCGCTGCAAAACGTGCGGATGTCGATGGAGTTGGTCGCTCCGGAGTTGCCGCAGCGCGAGCAAAGCGCCCGCGCCGCCGAAATGCTCTCGGCCGTCGGGCTGGCCGAGCGCACGCGTCACAAGCCCAAACAGCTCTCCGGCGGACAGAAACAGCGGGTGGCGATCGCTCGCGGATTGGTCCATCGCCCGCGGCTAGTCCTGGCCGATGAACCGACCGCTGCCCTGGACGAGCAGAGCGGCCGGAGCGTCGTCGAGCTGTTGAAGAAAATGGCCAAGGAGCATCAAGTGGCCATCGTCATCGTGACGCACGACAATCGCATCCTGGACGTGGCCGACCGCATCGTCAACCTGGTCGACGGCCGCATCCGTAGCGACGTCCTGGTGCAGGAAGCCGCGATCGTCAGCCAGATGCTGGCCCGCTGCGAGATCTTCCGCCACCTGACGCCCCGCTCGCTGACCGAGATGGCCGACCAGTTGGTCGCCGAACACGTACCCAAGGGCGCCCGCGTGATTCGCGAAGGGGACGCCGGCGACAAGTTCTACCTGATCCGCCAAGGCACGGTCAGCGTCCGCCGCGGACCCGAGGACAAGGAGCTCGTCCAGTTGAGCGAAGGCGATTTCTTCGGCGAAACGGCCCTGCTGACCGGCCAGCCGCGCAACGCCAGCATCGTAGCTCTAACGGAAACGACGCTCTACAGCCTGAGCCAAGAGAATTTTCAACGCGCCGTCAGCCAGCGAGCCACCTTCGAAACCGAAATCCGCACCAGCCTCTTCGACCGCCAGTAGGACAGGCCTCCGGCCTGTCATTTTCTGACCCCCGCAGCGCCCGGCCTGCCGCCGCCGATGCTCAGCCGATGCTCAGCCGATGATCAGCCGATGACCAGCCGATGATCATGCCGATGACCATGCCGATGACCATGCCGCGACAGGCCGGAGGCCTGTCCTACTTTTCGGGCCCGCTGGGCTCGGCGTGCGGGCGCGGGGGGTAATTTCGATGACCATGCCGAGACAGGCCGGAGGCCTGTCCTACTTAAACGGCGCTGGGGCCGCGGCTGCCGCCGTCGATGGTGATGGCTTCGTCGGCTGGGAGGATAAAAATCTTGCCGTCGCCGATGTTGCCTTCGCTACCGGTGCGAGCAATCTGGGCCAGCGTGTCGACGGTCCTCTGGAGAAAATCGTCGTTGACGAAGATCTCCAACGCCACTTTCCGCAGCAGTTGCGTTTTGTACTCGATGCCGCGGTAGGTCGCCGTTTGCCCGCGCTGGCGACCGAACCCTTGAGCGTCGCAGACCGTCATGCGGTCCACGCCGATGCGCTGCAGGGCTTCGCGCACTGCAGCCAGCTTGGTCGGTTGAATGATCGCCAGCACCAATTTCATCGCGGGTCGACTTTGCTCATCGCGATCAGTACTTGTAATCCATGTTGACGCTCAGACCACCGGCCGCTTGCAGATAAGCGTGTTTGGTGTAGTCCATCACCATGCGGTGCGAACTGAAACGCCAGGCGGAGGTGCTGATGCTGTTCATCATCATCTTGATCCAGCGGCGGGGGATGCCGTCGCGGTCGCGATCGTAGTAAGTCGGGATGACGCGCTGTTCGAGCGTTTCATACAGGCTCTCCGCATCGCGGCGATCGGTGATGCGATCGTCGACATGCGTCCGGCCATCGCCGATCGAGAAGCCGTTCGAGCCGTCGAAGGCCTCGGCCCACCAGCCGTCAAGAATCGAGCAGTTCAATCCGCCGTTGAGCACGGCTTTTTGACCGCTGGTGCCGGAAGCCTCCAGAGGTCGGCGCGGATTGTTCAGCCACACGTCGACGCCCTGGACGAAGTGCCGACAAACGTTGATGTCGTAGTCTTCGATAAAGGCCACGCGTCCCTTGAAGGCCGAATCGTGACGCAGGTTGGCGATCTCTTGGATGAACCGCTTGCCGGGTTCGTCCTTGGGGTGAGCCTTACCGGCGTAAATGATTTGCACTGGGCGATCTTTGTCGTTGAGGATCGACGCGATGCGATCGATGTCGCTGAACAACAAATTGGCTCGCTTGTAAGTGGCAAAGCGGCGGCCGAAGCCGATCGTCAGGACGTTCGGATCGAGCAGGTTGCGGGCGGCTTCGATGATGTCGTCGCTTTCGCCGCGGCGGCGGCATTGGCGGCTGACCCGACGCCGCACGAAGGCGAGCATCAGGTTCTTCAGAGCATTGTGCGTCTCCCACAGTTCGCCTGGGTCGACGTTGTGGATGTACTGCCAAACCTCCGGCTCGCCGATCTTCTGCGTCCAGCCGGCCGGGAAGTGGCGGTCGTACAGCTGAGCCATTTGCCAGGCCAGCCAACTGGGGACGTGCACGCCGTTGGTGATATGTCCGATCGGCACCTGTTCCTCGGCCCGGTCCGGCCACAAGGTCGACCACATGCGCCGCGAAATATGTCCGTGCAGCGAGCTGACGGCGTTGGCCTTGCGCGACATTTTCAAACCCAGCACCGTCATGCAGAACGGTTCGCTGTTGTCGTTCGGATTGACGCGCCCTAAGCCCATCAGTTGTTCGTACGAGATGCCGAGCTGATCGCGCAGTGGCCCGAGGTGTTCTTCGACCAACGGTCCGTCGAAGCGATCGTGCCCGGCCGGGACCGGCGTGTGCGTGGTGAAGCATGTCATCTGCGCGACTTCGCGCTGCGCGTTGTCGAACGACATGCCATCGTCCTTCATGCGCTGGCGAACCGCTTCCAGCGGCCCGAACGCGCTGTGGCCTTCGTTCAAATGCAGGACGCCCGGATTGATGTTCAACGCGCGCAGGGCTTTGACACCACCGACGCCCAGAACCAGTTCCTGACGGATGCGGGTGCGTTCGTCGCCGCCGTACAAGCGGCTGGTCAGCTCGCGATCCTCTGGACGATTGCCTTCGATGTTGCAGTCGAGCAGATACAGTTTGACCCGGCCGACGCGCATCAACTGCACGCGCGCCAGCAAGCGGCCGTCGCGGGTATCGATCGTGACCGTGATCGGCTGGCCATCGGGGCCGCGGGCCGCTTCGATCGGCAGGTTCTGGACCTTGGTCTCGATGTATTCCTCGCGCTGATAACCATCGGCGTCGAGATGCTGTTTGAAATAACCATGCGAGTAATACAGGCCGATCCCGACCAGCGGGACACCCAGACCACTGGCACTTTTAATGTGGTCGCCCGAGAGCACGCCCAGGCCGCCCGAGTAGATCGGCAGCGATTCGTGGATGCCGAACTCGGCTGAGAAGTAAGCCACGGGCCGCGCACCCAGCACGCCCGCGTGAGTCAGCGCCCAAGTGTTGCTGCCGGTCAGATATTCCTGCAGCCGGCGGTACGCGTAATTGACGCGGCTGTGAAGCACCATTTCGCTGGCGCGGACGGCCAAGCGTTCGGGCGTGAACTCGCGCAGCAACGCGATCGGGTTATGGTCCACCTGCCGCCAACGGATTGGATCGATATCGCGAAACAGGTTGTTGACCTCTGGATGCCAGCTCCACCACAGATTGTGCGCGAGGGTCATACACTTTTCGTACAACGCCTCAGCGCCCATCTCGCTTGGAACCGGTTGAATCGCAGATTCGGCTAGGATTGCAACATCCACCTGACTCATGGGAAATCCTGGGCAAACAAGTGACAGACAAACTCAGACTCGGCCGACAGTTATACTCAATTTCAGGTTACCGCCGAAAGACTGCAAATTCTCGCATGGACACCGGCCGAGGCCCTCAAGACAGGCCACTGGTTGCTTTGGCTACCGCGTGAGGGCGGTCAAAGGCGGTATCCAATCCTTTGCATAGGTCCTAAATTATCGAACCATGAAAATGAACGGCCGCGAAACTCTTCGGCTCCGAAGAATTAGCATCGGAGAAAGACGGCCGGTGTGTTCACGTGCTGACGGGGCTTCCACGGAAAAAACTGGACGAAAATGGAATTAAGCGAACTTTGCGACCGCCTCGGCGAGGCCAGCCAACGACTCGAACCCGATGACGGAACGCTAGCATGGCCCGCCGAACAGCTGAGCTGGTGCGCGGAAGCGGGCGTGTTTCGCTGGTTCGTCCCGGGCGAATACGGCGGCTGGAACTGGAGCGAAGCCGAGCAACTCGAGGGCTACCTGGCGATCAGCCAAGCCTGCCTGACAACTGCCTTCGTGCTCACGCAGTGGAACGCCGCCTGCAAACGGCTGGTCCACAGTCGCAATGACGAACTCCGCCGTCGCTGGCTGCCGCGCCTGGCCCAAGGCGAGATTTTTACGACCGTCGGCATCAGCCATTTGACGACCAGTCGGCAACATTTGAACGCCCCGGTGTTGAGCGCTCGCGAAGCGTCCGACGGCAGCTTCGTCCTCAACGGCTTCAGTCCCTGGGTCACCGGCGCGACGGCAGCCGATCTGATCGTCGTCGGCGCCAGCCTCTCAGACGGCCGGCAGTTGCTGTGCGCGGTGCCGGGCCAGCGCCAAGGAGTCACCCCGGCAGCCCCGACGCGCTTGATCGCCTTGTCGGCCAGTCAGACCGGGGCAGTGCATTTCGATGAAGTAACTGTCCAGGCGGAGGAGATAATCGCCGGACCTGTCGTCAACGTAATGCAATCGGGCACCGGTGGCGGCGCGGGCGGCCTGCAAACCTCTACGCTGGCCATTGGCTTGACCGGTGCAGCCGTAAAATGCTTGCGAGCAGAAGCAGCCGCTCGCAGCGATCTGGTCGATGTGGCGGAGAAGCTGGCCAGTGACGCGGCCGATTTGCGTGCCAAGCTTTTGGGCTTGGCGACGGGCGCGGACGTTGGCTTGACGCCGACGAAGTTGCGCGAGCAAGCCAATTCGCTGGTTCTGCGGGCCACGCAGGCGGCTCTGGTGGCAGCCAAAGGAGCCGGCTTTGCCGCCCACCACCCCGTCGGCCGCTACTGCCGCGAAGCGTTATTTTTTTTGGTGTGGAGCTGTCCGCAGCCGGTACTGGCCGCGAACCTCTGCGAATTTGCTCAGGTTTAGTCTGCCAGGCACAGGCCCGATCCGGCCAGGCATTGGAACGGGTCTCTTGAAGAGGCCCCTAATTTATAAGCGTGTCGGTTATATTGAAGTCGGTCGCCCGGCTCTTGAAGGCGACCGGTTGTTTGGCGGCAGGATGGCTTGATGAGTGATCTTCAAAATGCGGTGAGTTGGCCGGAGAATTTCAGCGGACGAGTGCGTCTGTTTCCGCTGCCGAATCTCGTGCTCTTCCCGCATGTCGTCCAGCCGTTGCATATCTTCGAGCCGCGATACTGCGAGATGCTGGCCGACGCCTTGGCCGGCGACCGCTTGATCGCCATGGCCTTGCTCGAGCCCGGCTGGGAACTGCAGTACCATAAAAAGCCACCTATCGGGTCGGTGGTCTGCATCGGCAAAGTCCTGACCCACACGCCGACAGCCGACAACCGCCACAACGTTCTCCTAGCCGGCCTCCGCCGCGGACGCATCGTCCGCGAAATCGAGTGCGGCGAACGCAGTTATCGGCAAGCCCAGGTGGAGGTGCTGCAGGATGTCTATCCACCGGAGTGCGCCGAGCAGCGGGCGCACAGCCAAGACGCGCTTTTGGACATGTTTTCGCAACTGGTCCCCGAAGGTCTCGGCGTGCAAGA
>JBQCJB010000436.1:0-2633 GCA_051953155.1 Aureliella sp.
AAACCCAGTCCAGGCACGCCGAAGGAGCGATAGTGATAATCGGAATTCGAGGCCAGCGAACTGTAGGCCGACTCCGAGATGCCCCACGGGACGCCGCGCTCGAATCCATAGGTTCGCTGCCGCCGAATGGCTGCATGGCAACTCTCCGTCAGCAGCGAGCCCCGGAACTGCTTTTGAAACAGCGGCGGCATCAAATACTCAAACGAAGTGCCGCCCCAGGAAACCAGGAAAACTTCGTTATCCACCTGCGTCGACTGTCGCCCCAAACGGAACCAGTGCGTCGTATCCGTGTCCCCCTTGGCGATGGCCAGGTAACTGGACAGCCGGGCCTCGGAGCACAACATGTCGTAGTGCGAACGGTCCAGCCGTGACTCTTCTGCGTTGAAGCCGATTGAAAACAGTTTGCGCCGGGGATTGTATAAAAAGCGAAAATTCATCGCGTCGGCACTGCGCTCGAAATCGGCCGCCAGCTTTTCCAGCCTCCCGATCAACTTGCGAGCCTCGCTGGCCGCCGAGTGCAGCAGTTCGGCCGCTTCCGTCGGCTGCTCTGCGGGCTCGTTGGCGGAAGACGCGAGCGCAGCCGGGGCGCTCGCGTGAGCTTGATCGTGCGCGCCGAGCCGCGCAAGCTTCCGCAGGCTGACAGTCCCCGTGGGAACGTTGCCTTCGTCGGCCGCTGCTGCTTGAAAAATCCAAGGGAGCAAATTCTCCGCATCGGCCCGCAGGCCTTCAAAACGCCGCGCGAGTATCTCGGCCTTCATTCCGAGCCGTTCGGTCGTCGGATCGGCAGCAAGTTTTTCCACTGCTTCTTCCAGCGAGCGTTGCAGGGCCTCGAGGTGCGCAAAGCAACCGCGCCAATGGCGCGAATTTTCGGGAACTTCTGCAAGTTCTTGCTGACCGCGCATGACCAGCCGCAGGAGATCTTCGACCATCCGCCGGCTGGACGCCGAGAGTTCCACGCTGAACAGTTGCCGCGTTGCGGCTTCTAACCACTGGAGCGAAACGCGGATCCCGCTGTGAATGCGCTCGTCCAGTACTGGCCCGTCGAGCAAGTCCGCGATGCCGCCGTGCAGTGCCAGATAGCAGGCCGCAAGATTGCCGCTGTCGACCGTTGAGACATACCGCGGCGGCAGCGCATGCGTCGTCCGCGTTTCATACCAGTTGAAGTGGTGTCCATGAAACTGCTCGAGACTCTGCCACGACTGCCAGTTGCGTTCCCACAGGTCGACCAGGCTACCCAGACCAATAAATCCAAAGTCGCGAGCCGCCAGGCCCGAAACCAAAAAGAGCCCTTCGTTGGTCGGCGAAATACGATGGGCGATCTTTTCGCGAGGGTAATCCTGGACGTTATCCGGCGGCAACCAGTTCGATTCCTCGTTGACGTAGGCTTCGAAGTAGGACCATGTCGCCGACGCGATCTGGTGCAACCATTGCCGATCGCTGTCGCCCAGGCTCGTCACGGCAGCCTTGCGCGGGCGGCTGAGCAGGAACGCGGCCAACGGTGCGACGAACCAGGCCAAGAGGAACGGTGCCGCCGGCACACGGGCCGATGGGGGCGCTGCCGCCAGCAGGGCCAGGGCCGCGACTGGGCAGAACCACATTTGCTGAAACACCGCCCAGCGGCTGCGGCTCAACCGCGACTCGGCCGCCGCCGCAGTTTCCCATTGCAACATGCGGCGACGCGAAACCAACATCCGGAACAGGGTTCGCGCGATCGCGTCGAGCATGATCACTGCGCGATGCAGCAAGAAAACGACCTGCCACAGGCACTGCTCGAGCGTTCTAAAAAAATCGCGCCACGCATGCCGGAGATAGCCGCGGAGATGCTTTTGGCTCGACAGGCCAATCAGCGAATTGGCCGCGTTCAAAACGGCCGGAAAAAAGAGGACCATCAGACCAAGCAACGAACCGGCCCAAGCGGACCCACCGCCAATCAACCAGGACACAATCAGCAGCCCGCTCAGCAAAGGCGCGGAAAGACTTCGGCGAAGGTTGTCAAAGATTTTCCAGCGCGAAAGGAGCGATAGCCGATTCGACTGCGTTCCCGACGCGTAGGGGACGCGCGGCAGCAGCCACGGTGCGATCTGCCAGTCGCCGCGTACCCAGCGGTGGGTGCGCTTGAGATCGGCATCATACCGCGTCGGATAGGAATCGTAGACTTCGATGTCGCTGACCAGGGCCACGCGCGCGTGACAACCTTCGATCAGGTCGTGGCTGAGGATCATGTTCTCGGGAAAGGCTTCGCCGAGAGCGCGCTCAAAGGCATGCAGGTCGTAAATACCTTTGCCGGTAAAGCTCCCTTCGGCAAACAGATCTTGATAAACGTCCGAAGCGCACGTGGCATACGGGTCGACGCCGGGGCTGTTGGCGAACGTTTCGACGAATCGCGTTTGCATCGCGCCAGCCAGGTGCACGCTCACCCGGGGCTGTAGAATCGTGTATCCCGATTCGACACAGCGTCCATCCTCCGACACCCTCGGTCGGTTCAATGGATGGGCCAGCGTTCCCACTAGACGGCGGGCGGTGTCGCGGGGCAGCACCGTATCGGCGTCGAGGGTGATGATAAAGGGTTGCGCGTCATGGGCTCGCAAATAATCGAGCCCTGCAATGTCGCCTTCCTGGACGACGAAGGAAGT
>JBQCJB010000437.1:0-3601 GCA_051953155.1 Aureliella sp.
CGGGCTACGGCGGGGAGGTGTAAGGTGTAAGGTGTAAGGGGTGAGGTGTATGGGCTGAGGTGTATGGGGTGACGGCGGGTAGGCGTAGTTCACGGGCTTCGCGAGCTGGCAGCGTGTCAGCATATCCATCCCGCCACGGCATTTCCAGCTGATCAGCCCCCCGCGAAGCATCGCGAGCCTGCGATCAGTAACTCGAGCGCAAAACCAATCCTTCATATGCCCTGTCTCCCCCTCGCCCCGCTTCGGGGAGAGGGGGGTGAGGGGCGAACCCGCCACGACGCGTCGCTCAACTCAGCGCAGCTCCAAGCGCAAACGCGACAGACAAAGAAGAAGTTTGCAAGACAGCCGAGACGGCTGTCCTACTTTGCCCCGCGTCGGGAAGAGAAAGCTGCGGGTGAGGGGCGATCGAAGGAGAGAGGTTCCCCTTGAGCCGCTTATCATGCCAATGTCGTGCGGCATGCTGTGACAGGCCGGAGGCCTGTCCTACTGGTCATTCGGAGGCTGAAGGAGCGTCTGCAGCTGGTCGATCAGGGCGGCTTGGGCGACGTTGATCTTGCGGCGAGCCGATTCGGCGTCGAAGAATTCGGCGCGGTCGATTTCAGGAAACTCTTGCCACTTGCCCGATCGCGGTGGCCATTGCATTCGGAACTGATTGCTAACGATCGCCGCGGGGTCGCAGTCCCCTTGAAAGGCCCAGACGTGCACGAGCTTGCCTCCCTTTTGCTTGATCGGCGTCAACGCCAGAAATGGACCGCGCGGCTTGAGTTGCGTTTCCTCTTCGAATTCGCGCTCAGCGGCGGCTAGCAGCTCTTCGCCCGCTTCCACCAGACCTTTAGGAACAGTCCACGCGCCTGCGTCCTTGTTCCTGAATAGCGGTCCGCCGGGGTGCACTAACAACACTTCCAACTCGCCCTCGCGCCAGCGATACATCAAGAGCCCGGCACTGATCGCCGCCATTTTTCGCCCTGTCGATTGCCAACGGCCGCTGGTCGGTAGGATATGATTCCAGGCAGCGATTCTGCAACCGAGATCCTTCACTGTCAAGTTCCTTCCAGCCCCCGCTCAGGAGAGTCGTCGCATGTCTCAACGCATCCTATCCATACCGCTTCTTGCGTGGTGTTGTGCGCTCGCCGCGTCGTTGTCGGCGTCGGCAATTGCCACCGCTCAGGACGCTCAGCGGCCGAACGTTTTGTTCTTGATGTCGGACGACTTGAACAACATGCTCGGCTGTTACGATGACCCGCTGGCCAAGACGCCGAACATCGACCGCCTGGCCGCTCGAGGCACGCGGTTCGAACGCGCCTACTGCACCTATCCCTTATGCGGGCCCAGCCGCAATTCACTGCTGACCGGACTCTATCCCAACAGCACCGGCATCCTGGCCAACGCTCAAATCTTTCGGCAGACGATCCCGTCGCAGGTCAGCATGCCGCAAGCATTCCGCAACGCCGGTTACTTCGCGACTCGGATCGGCAAGCTGTACCACTACAACGTCCCCAACTCCATCGGAACGAACGGCCACGACGATCCCGGCTCGTGGGAGATGGAAATTAACCCGGCAGGCGTCGACCGCCTAAAGGAACAGCCCGATATCTTCACGCTTACCCCGGGGCAGTTCGGCGGTACGCTCAGCTGGTACGCTTCGCCTGAACCGGACCAGCGGCACACGGACGGCTTGATGGCCGATGATGCCGAGTGGGTGCTGAAGCGGTGCGCGGAGCGAAAGGACCGCCCGTTCTTTCTGGCCGTCGGCTTCTTCCGGCCGCACACGCCTTATGTCTCGCCGGAAAAGTACTTCGGAATGTTCCCCAAAGACAAAATGCCGGTCGTGCAGGGTGTCAAGGAAGACCAGGCGGACATCCCAGCCGCCGGCCTGGCCAGCTACAAGAAAGAGCAAGACAAACTGACTGACGAATTGCGACGCGAGTGCCGGCAAGCCTACTTGGCCAGCATCAGTTTCATGGACGCACAAGTCGGCCGCGTGGTCGACACGCTCGATCGCTTGGGGCTGGCCGACAATACGATCATCGTCTTCACCAGCGATCACGGCTATCACATGGGCGAGCATGGCTTGTGGCAAAAGATGAGCCTCTTCGAAGAGAGCTCGCGCGTGCCGCTGCTGATCGTCGCTCCAGGCGTGACGAAAAAGAACCAGACGGTCAAAACGCCCGTGTCGCATGTCGACGTGTTCAAGACTTTGGCCGAGCTGTGCCAGGTCGATACGCCCGATAATGTCCAGGGTCAGAGCCTGGTGCCGATCCTCAAAGACGCGACTGCCACAGGTCGAGGCTGGGCGTTGACGCAAGTCGTCCGCGGCGGTGGCCGAGCCCGGGCGACCGTGTCCAGAGACAACGGGTCGCAAGGCAACCGGTTCTTCGGCTACAGCCTCCGCACGCCGCGTTATCGCTATACCGAATGGGATGAAGGCGAGCAGGGGCGCGAACTATACGACCACGACAAGGACCCGCGCGAGCTGACCAACCTGGCAGACGATCCTGCGCATGCCGACACGGTTAAGAAGTTGTCGCAGCAGCTGCGCGAGGCGGTTGGCACGACTTTCCCCAAGTCGGGCAAGACCCCCGAAGTCAAGCCGGCGACTTGGGCGCCGAACTTGACCAATCCTTAAGTCGCAATCCTCTGTGGCGAGTTGAATAGACTCGCTAATTCACTTGGCCTGCGGGGCGGCGATTTTTCTGGATCTCCGCCTCGCGCTGTTCTGCTTCTGCCCGGAGACGAGCCACGATGTCCGGATGTTGGGCAAACACGTCGCTCGACTCGGTGGGATCTTCGGCCAGATTGTAGAGCGGCGTCGCTCGTGCTGCGGCAGTCGCTTTCTTGCCGGTGCCGGCCTGACCTGCCGGTGCACCCTTGCCGGCGGGACCGGGCGGGATCAAGAAAAGTTTCCAGTCGCCCTGGCGGATCGCTGCCAGCGTCTGGTTCGCGGTGAAGTACAGGTGCGTGTCACGAACCGCGGGCGCGGCAGGGTCGAACATGAGCGAATGGATGTCGCGGCCGTCGAGCGTCCGCTGCGGATCGAGCTGGGCACCGACCAACTGCGCAAACGTCGGCAACAAGTCGATGTTGCCGGCGATCCGATCGCAGGTCGTGCCGGCAGGTATGCGGCCGGGCCAGCGCATCATGCACGGCTCGCGGACTCCGCCTTCGAAATTGCTGGCCTTCTTTCCGCGCAAAGGCGCCGAAGAACCGGTGGCGGCGCCGTTGTCGGACGTGAAGATGACCAACGTCTTTTCGTCCAGTTTCAGCTCTTTGAGCGCCTGCATGATTTCGCCGACGGACCAATCGAGTTCCTCGATGGCATCGCCCAGCAACCCGCTGCCGCTGCGCCCCCGAAATTCCGCAGAGGCCGCCAGCGGAATGTGCACCATCGTGTGCGGTAGATACAGAAAGAAGGGCTCCGAGCGATGCTGGCGGATGAATTGGAGCGCCTCGGCGGTATAGCGTTTGGTGAGCGTGTCCTGATCGGCTGGATACTCGATGATCTCTTCACCGCGCATCAGCGGTACGGTGTGGCGGATGGCCGACTGGCGAGCCTTCTCTTCGGTCATCCCGTCTCGAAACAGACAATCCTTCGCGAAGCGGG
>JBQCJB010000438.1:0-2898 GCA_051953155.1 Aureliella sp.
GTGGTGAAGAAAGGCTCGAAGATCCGCGCCAAAGTCGCCTGATCCATGCCATGACCGGAATCCTCATCCGTAGTGAATGCAAGTGCGTGTAGAGAAAGGTTTTGATTGTTGATTTTTGATTGTTGAATGAAAACCGTAGCCAGCAAGCCGGTCGGGTTCTCATTCAACAATCGGCCATTCAACAATCAACAATTTATTTGGCTTTGATATCGACCGAAGCCCGCGTGGACTTCGATTGGAATTCGATCCTCGGCGAGGGCCTGGTGCGCAACGTCGACCTCCGCAAGCAGAAGTGGTACATCAAGAGCGTCGAACTGGAAATCGCGTCGGCCAAGAACCAGTTGCTGCCGCAGTTGGATTTGACCGGCATCTACCGCTGGGTCGGCGTCGGTGACGTGCTGGCCAAGACCGATCGCACGGGCATTCCTTTCCCGGGAGCCGGTTCGAGCGCCCTGGAGCAGTTGACCGGCGGCAATTTCCAGGAGTTCGGAGCTCGCGTTGAATTCACCCCTACGCCGTTCGGTGCCCGCCGGGCTCTGGCTGGCATCCAGAACCGACAGCTGGCTCTGGCCAAGGCGCATGAAGAACTGCGCGAGAAAGAAATGATGCTGGTCGGCGAGCTCTCTTTCGCGTGGCGCAACATCGATTCGACTTACGAACAGATGCGTGTTCTTCGCGACCAATGGGCTGCCAACGCAGACGAGATCAAGGTCTATCGCGACAAGATCGAGAAGAACGCCGGTGAACTTCCGCAGCTGCTCGACTTGCTGCTGCGGGCCGAAGAGCGTCGTGCGACGGCTCAGCGTACCTACTACCAGGCCGTGTGCGAGTACAACAAATCGATCATCAGCATCCACTACCTGAAGGGCTCGCTGTTGGATCTGGATGCGATCGCTCTGGAAGAAGGTCCCTGGTCGAACAAAGCCTACTGGGATGCTCAAGAACTGGCCAAGCAGCGAGCGGCTGGCACGTACTTCGACTATGGCTACACGCGGCCTGCGGTCGTCAGCCGAGGACCGGTCGCCAGCGGCATGCCGACCGAAGGCAACCGGGCTACCGGCGGCGACCTGGTCCGCACCCAAGGTGAACCGACGCCAGCCGGCAACGCCCAAGGTACTGCCGAGCAGTCGCCGCGGAGCGAATTCCCGAACCTGGAAAAACTGCACCAGCGTGAAGGCAGCGATTCGCAGCCGCCGAAGAAACTGGACGAAGCTGGCACGACGCCGCGAGCCAGTGCTCCGCGTCACAACGACGATTCGCTCCGCGTCACGGCCAACCAGGCCTACGACTGGGGCGACCTCGGCGAAGCGGCGGCTCCGGTCGTCTCGGCAGACAGCTCCGTACGAAGTTCCGCAGTCCAACCGGCCGCTGCCAACTCGCGCGGCCAAGCCGCTGCGGCTCCGCAGTGGCGAGCCAAGTCGAGCCTGCGATAGCCAAGTCAACGAATTTGAAGAGTACAGCTTAGCAGCTGTGAACGAGGGCAGGGGGAAAGTCCAAAACGGGTGCGATGGTGCAAACCATCGCGCCCGTTTCGGCATTTATGCCCCGCCCAGTTCGCGATCCGCAGGCCCAACTAAAATGACGTCCATAAAAATGACATCGTTCGAAGTCCAGCCGAGTGAGAGGAATTGTTAGCCGACTTGTGGCTGGGGCTCGAATAGGAATAATTTTAGCCCTAGGAAAAAATGCGGAAGTGCCCTTGGGTCCAAGGTGGCATGCACGACATGAGCGGACTGACAGCGAAGAGCAGACATGAATAACAACGAGAGCGGACGGGGCCATGGACCGGCGGCCGACGCATCATCGGCGTCTATCTCATCCTCAGACTTGTCGAGCTCTGCCGAGCCGATCTCGGAAGCGGAATGGCGTTTCGCGCACCAGCGTCCCAAAAGTCTGTGGGTCCGCATCCGCGAAGCCTCCGGGACCGTCTACGGCGATATCGGTACCTCGGTGCTCTACACCGTGATGGAGATCACCCGCGAGACGATCCGTCTGAAACACGCCCACCTGCCGCCGGAAGAATTGGCCCTGCTGATCGAAAACGGCGGCAAGAACCTTGTCGCCTCGAGCGATCTGCTGGGCGGATTGAGCCTGATCTTTTGGGCGCTGATCATCCTGACGATCAAGTACGACTTCCTGGTCATGCGCGCCGACGACCGAGGCGAGGGTGGCGACTTCGCGCTGTGGAGTCTGCTGCTGGGGCATACGGGCAAGGTGTTCGGTTTGACCTTGCTGGGCTATCTGGTCGTCACCGCGGCAGGCCTGCTGGCCGCCGATGGGATCATCACGCCGCCGATCAGCATGCTCGGCGCGTTCGAACCGCTGGGGGAGGTTCCGGCGATCATCGTCACGGTCGTCTGCCTGTTTGCGATGTTCAAAGCCCAATGGCGCGGCACCAGCAAGGTCGGCGGCTTCTTCGGTTGGTTCATGATGTTTGTCTGGTTCCCTTGGATTGCGATCAAGGGTCTGCCCTGGGTGCTCGCGCATCCCGAAGTTTTTCAGGCGATCAATCCGCTGTATGGCATTCATTTCCTCTTCAGTTTCCCCAGCGCCGGTGCCTTCATCGTTTTGGGCGTCGTCGTGCTGGCGATCACCGGCGGCGAAGCCAAGTACGCCGACATCGGCCACTTCGCTGTCTCGGGTAACGAACACGTCGCCGAGCGGACGAGCGTCAGTCCGCGCAATTCGGGACGGCGGCCGGTTACGATCGCCTGGTTCTCGCTGGTCCTGCCATGCCTGATGCTGAACTACTCGGGGCAAGTTGGGTACATGCTCGAACGCGGCGTGCCAGCCCGCGGCAATACGTTTTATGCGCTCACGCCGCGCGTGGGCAACGAAACGCTCGACGCCATCATCCTCGGCGCCGACCTGCTTATCTCCGCGGTCGCCGCCTTTATC
>JBQCJB010000439.1:0-4018 GCA_051953155.1 Aureliella sp.
TGCCCGGCGCTTTCGACAGGGCGGCGGCGATGCCGAAAGCGACCAGCATCAGCAGCCACACGATGTCCAGAAAATGCCAGTAGAGCGCGCAGAAGCGGACGGCGAAGTAGCTTTCATGGTCGTAGCGTCCGCGATAGGCCCGCACCAGCACGATGCCCAGAGCGATCAACCCACCGACGACGTGCAGCGCGTGCAGCAGCGCTAGGACAAACGTCATGCCGTACAAGCTGCGGTTCGGGCTTTGGTCGTCTGCAAACCGCGACACGACCCAGGCCATACCAAAGCTTTGAACTCCGAAAAACGCCAGCGCCAGGATGACCGAGAGGACCAGGTAACGCAGCAAATCGGTGCGCGCTTCGCGGCGCACCGCGGACACGGCCAAGTGCAAACAGGTACTGATCGCGATCAGGATAATCGTCGTGGCGATGAAACTCAGCGGGAGATAGAACGGCGCCACCGGTCCCGCTCCCCCCGACATGCGCAGCACGACGTAAATCGCATACAGCACGATGGTGGCGATGAAGAAAACGCTCAGCGAGCTGAGGAGCAGCCAGGCTCCCTGGGAGCGCCGCTGGTCGTCACTTTTGACGGTGGGATTAAAAAACTGACGAGTAATTCGTCGGGGCGATGGTGCCACGGTGCTGCTGCTTGTCTCTTGCTCGAACTGGGCCTGAGCTGGATCGAAATTGGGCTCGAGCTGGGCGAACTTGACAGTTCCCAGTGCCAGAGCTTAAACCTAAGGCATCAGGAAGTTTAGGCAAGCCTACTGAGGCATTCGGCCGTGGGATGGACCTGGCGAGCGAGCACGTCGTCACTGGTTATTTTCGCTGGAGGCACGTGCATATGAACGGCAGTTTGTACTTTTCGGTGGGCGAGCCGAGCGGCGATTTGCATGCGAGCAATCTGATCGCTCATTTGCGGCGGCTCGATCCCGGACTGAAGTTTCGCGGCCTGGGCGGCGCGCGGATGGCCGCCACGGGATGCCAGATCGATTACGACTTGACCCAGTTGGCCGTCGTGGGCATCGTCGAAGTCCTGCCCAAACTTCGCGAGTTCTTTCGCGTGGCTCGTCTGGCCGAAGAGGCATGGCGTCGCGAGCGGCCTGATGCGGTCGTGCTGGTGGACTTTCCAGGGTTCAATTGGCACATCGCCAAACGAGCCCATCGCGCGGGCATTCCGGTGATTTACTACTTGCCGCCGCAGTTGTGGGCTTGGGGTGCCTGGCGGCTGAAGAAGATGCGGCGGACCGTCGACCGTGTTTTGTGCAATCTGCCGTTCGAGCCCGATTGGTATGCAGCTCGCAACATGCAAGTCGAGTACGTCGGGCATCCGTTTTTTGACGAAGTGCATGCGCGCGAGTTGGACCAGCGCTTTCTCGAAACCTGGCGCGACCATCCGGGGTTGCAAGTGGCCGTGCTACCTGGGTCGCGCTCGCGCGAGGTCGAAAAAATTTGGCCGATGCAGTTGGCGGTGCTGCGCGAACTTGGCAGGCGTTACCCGAGCACGCGGTTCTTGGTCGCCGCCCATCGCGCGGCGCAGTGCCGAGCCTGCGAACGCATGCTCTCGGAGGCCGACCGCAGCTTGAACATCGAATTCTTCGTCGGCAAGACCAGCGAAATCATCACCCTGTGCGACTGCGCGCTGATGAAGTCGGGTTCGGTCAGCCTGGAGATGATGGCTCGCGGCAAGCCAGCGGTGGTCGCCTACCATGCCAGCCGGACTTTCTATGCGATTGGGCGGTGCCTGACGCGGCTCAACTCGATGACCTTGCCGAACATGATCGCTGGCGAGACGGTCATGCCCGAATTCTTGGCCGTCGGGACGACTGCGAAAGCCGAAGGGCAGATTTTGGCCGCCATGGATCGGCTGCTGGGGGATGCCGATGCCCGCGCCGCGCAGAGTCAAAAGTTGCGGCAGCTCGCGGCCCGCTTTGCTCAGCCCGGTGCGAGCCAGCGCGCGGCTGCCGCGATCCTCCAGACGCTGGCCGATTCGCAGGCACACGACGTCGCGCCCGAGGCCGCCCGCGCGACAGCGTGATCGCCGGCTCGCCCGAGCAGAGCTCAGGCTAGTCGGCTAGCTTTTTCTTCAGCGGCGCTTTGGCGGATGTAGTTGGGCTGCAGTTCCGCCGCCGAGACGGCTCCTCCCTGGTCGAACACTTGCCAGCCGAGTTCTCCGACGTGCTCAGCCAGCGGTTGCCAAAACGCGCGGGCAGCGGTGTGATAGCGCGTCGCATCGCGCTCGGGGACCGAGTACAGCTCCAAGGCCGAACCGCTCAGCCACACGTCGCTCGCCTCGGCGTTCGGGCTTGCCCAAGGATCGTCGCGCCACTGGGCCGCGTCGACGACCGACGAGGGGCGGACATTGGTGATGTCCGCAGCGGTGATCAGCCAGCTGGCGGTGAAAACTTGCCTGCGAAAAGTGTTGAGGGCCGTGACCAAGCGCACCGGCCGCGGCACCGCAGTGGGTGGATGTTCGGCGGCAAAACGCCGCGCGATGGCCGAGAGCGTATCGACCGGGGCGATCGGTTTGTGGCAGGCCATGCCCAGCATCTTGGCCGTGGCCAGGCCGACGCGGAGGCCGGTGAAAGAACCTGGGCCGACGGTCACGCTGAGGAACGTCAGCTCGTCGACGGTCGATCGGGCCTGCTGCAGGACTTGTTCGACGGCCGGGGCGAGCGTCTGGACGCTACCGCGATCGCTTGGCAAGCAAATTTGAGAGACCCGTTGGCTCACGGCCGCTGGAGAGGATCGCTCCAGCAGCGCAACGCTACCGCCGACCGAGGAGCATTCGATGGCCAGCTGCCAGATTTGGGACATTTGTATCGACTAAACAGACTGTAAGGCCGCGGGGTGGAAAGGGGGCCGGCACTCTGGGCGCCGCGTGCAAATTTAGCCGGGTTGCGGCGTCGAAAAAGCTAAATCTACAATGATCCGCGGCGTGAAAGTGAAAATAAGTCGCGTAGAAACGCGAATTCTCGATGTCGGCTCCCAATTTGGATGGGCACGCTAGAATACCGAGTTCACGAAGAATCGCCCACCAATACGGAAGAGACCGATAGTGCGCCAGGCGTTGATCAGCGATATCCACAGCAACCTAGAAGCCCTTTCGACGGTCTTGGCGGATATTGCGCGCCAGAAAATCGATCGCATCGTCTGCCTTGGCGATATCGTTGGCTATGGTCCAAACCCTTGCGAATGCCTGGATCTGGTGATCGCCAAAGCCGATTTGACGATCCTGGGCAACCACGACCAGGCCGCTCTGTTCGACCCCGAGGGCTTCAACCCCGTCGCGCTCAAGGCGATTTACTGGACGCGCGATGTTCTGGATCGCGCTCCTGGGCGAGCCAGCGTGGTCAATCGCCGATGGGACTTCTTGAGCGAGCTGCCCAAGAAACGCGCCGAAGGTGACATCCTGTTCGTGCACGGTTCACCGCGCGATCCTACGAACGAGTACGTGTTTCCGGAAACGATCTATGATCAAAACCGGATGAAGACGCTGTTCGAGCAGTTCAAACGGCTGAGTTTTCAGGGGCACACACACATGCCAGGTGTGTTCACGACCGACGGCGAGTTCATTCCCCCCGAGGAATGCGATTATCGCTTTGCCATCGGCGATGAGAAGTTGATGGTCAACGTCGGTTCGGTCGGCCAGCCGCGCGACGAAGATCCGCGGAGCTGCTATGTCATTCTGGACGATCGCAAGCAAGAGATCGAATTCCGTCGGCTGGAATACGACTTCGAGACGACCATCAGCAAGATCTACGAGATTCCCGATCTGGACGACATGCTAGGCGACCGCCTCCGCAGCGGCCGCTAATGCCCGCGCCTCCCTCCCGGAAGCGCACGCCTTGATCCAGTCTCCCCCTCGCCCCGCTCCCGGAATCGCGGACGTGTTTATCCCTTCTCCCCCGCGCCCCCCGTCCATAAGCGCCGGTTTTATTTAAGTCACCCCCCCGCCCCCCGGGCATAAGCGCAGGGTTTATTTGAGTCTCCCCCACGCCCCGCGTCCGGGCGTGGGG
>JBQCJB010000440.1:0-3038 GCA_051953155.1 Aureliella sp.
ACCACATTTCCCTGCCAAAAGGCCGTACTTCAGCTCTGGAACTCGAGAAACCTACGAAAAGAACATGTCGAACAGTTACATTTTTTCCTCGGAAAGCGTCGGCGAAGGGCATCCGGACAAAGTTTGCGACACAATTTCCGACGCCATCCTGGATGCATGTCTGTCCGTCGATCCCAAGAGCCGTGTGGCCTGCGAGACCTTTGCCAAGAGCAACGTCGTCGTCGTCGGTGGCGAAATCACGATTCCGAAAATCGGACAAAAGCCCATCGGCGAGGCGATCAACGTTGAGAAAGTGATCCGCGACGCGGTTCGCGGCATCGGCTACGTCAATGACGACGACATCTTTCATGCCGACCGGCTGTTCATCAACAACTACCTGACCACTCAGTCCCCCGATATCGCCCAAGGCGTGGACGCCAAGAAAGCCAAGCACAAAGAAACCGGCGAGCAAGGGGCAGGCGACCAGGGAATCATGTTCGGATACGCGTGCAACGAAACGCCCGAGCTGATGCCAGCCCCGATCATGTTCGCGCACCGCTTGGGTCGCGAACTGACCCGCGTGCGCAAGAGCGGCAAGGTCAAGTGGCTCCGCCCCGACGCCAAGAGCCAGGTCTCGGTCCAGTACGTCGATGGCAAGCCGACCAAGATCGTCAACGTCGTCATCTCGACTCAGCACGCAGCCGACGTCGACCATCCGGAAATCAAGAAGTTCTGCATCGAACAAATCGTCAAGAAGGTCCTGCCCAAGTCGATGCTGACCGAAGAGACTGAGTGCTTGATCAATCCGACCGGACGGTTCGTCGTCGGTGGACCTCAAGGGGATAGCGGTTTGACCGGCCGCAAAATCATCGTCGATACCTACGGCGGCATGGGCCGCCACGGCGGTGGAGCCTTCTCGGGCAAAGACCCGTCGAAGGTCGACCGCAGCGCAGCCTACATGGGCCGCTGGGTGGCCAAGAACATCGTCGCCGCCGAGCTGGCCTCGAAGTGCGAAATCCAGTTCGCGTATGCGATCGGCCATCCCAAGCCGGTCAGCGTTCACGTCGACACCTTCGGAACCGGATCGGTCAGCGATGACGCGATCCTGGCCGCCGTGCTGAAGGTCTTCAGCTTCAAACCAGCCGACATCGTCAAACAGCTCGATTTGCTGCGACCGATCTACAGCAAGAGCACCAACTACGGTCACTTCGGCAAGGATGACGAAGATCTGACCTGGGAAGCCACCAATAAAGCCGACGCGCTCCGCAAGGCAATTGGCAAACGTTAATGGCGGAGGCGCGGGCGGCGTGTGCGTGCCGACGGCGAGCGTCGCACGGCGTCAACGCAAACCGGACGCTCTGTCCTGTTGGGCAAGTGAACCTTCGTGATCGCGCTCGAGCCTCAGTTTGTCGCTACGGTCTTGATCCTGGCAGGTTCCGCCTGCCTGCAAGCTACCGTCGGCTTCGCAGCCGGCCTGATGGGCATTCCACTGTTGCTTTGGGCAGGTAATACGCTGCCCGAGGCTCAAGTGCTGATCATCACGGCCATGCTGCCGCAAAACGCGCTGCTGGTCTGGAAGCTGCGGCAGCACCTTGATCCATGGGAGATCGCCGTGCCGGCCGCGGTGCGGTTGAGCTTCATGCCCGTGGGCCTGCTGGCCTTGGCGTGGCTGGTCGGAAACTGGTCGATGGCCATCCAGCCGCTGGTCGGCACGATGGTGTTGTCGGCCGTCGCCACCCAGCTCGTCCGCGGCCGCCCTTGGCTGACCGCCGGACGCTGGTACTGGGTGCTGGGGACGTTCGGCTTGAGCGGCGTTCTTCAGGGGCTCAGCGGCATGAGCGCGCCGCCGATGCTGCTGTGGGTTCATGGCCAGCGATTTTCGCCCAATCGGGCACGCAGTTTTCTTTTCGCCATGTATTTGACCAACTTCGTGCCACAACTCGCCTTGATGTTCTGGACGTTTGGCCCGACACTGCTGACTAGCGTGCTGCTCGCATTATCGGCTTTGCCGCTGATCATGCTCGGCTCCTTGATCGGTTTGCGGCTGGGCAACCGCTTGGGCGAAAAGTGGCTGCGTCCGGTAACTTATGGGCTGCTGGTTTGGACGGCGGTGGCCTGTCTGCTCGATTCTTGGTTGTCTTAAACAGAGAGCGTTATGGAATCGATCGCTGAAAACTTGATCGCTCTGATCGCTCTCAGCGCCATGGAAATCGTGCTGGGGATCGACAATCTGGTATTCATCTCGATTCTGACCAGCAAGCTGCCGCTGGAGCGCCAGAGCTCTGCCCGCCGCTGGGGACTCGCGCTGGCGCTCTTGATGCGGATCGGGCTGCTGTCGACGATCTTCTTGATCTCGCGGGCGGTCGAACCGCTGTTCCATCTGGCCGACTACCTGCCGGTTCACAACGTCCAGCAGTACTTCATGACCGAAGAGGAACCGGCCAGCGGGGACGAGGAGACGGCAGACTCGGGCCATGGGTTTTCAAAGTCGACAACCCGCAAAGTGCTCAACGCCCACGCGTGGCGCGAGTTCAATGAAGTCTCGCTCCGCGACATCATCTTGTTTGCCGGCGGTTTGTTTCTGTTATACAAGAGCGTCCGCGAAATTCACTCCGAGGTGGTCGGCCAGCACGACCAGCCCAGCGCGACGGTCCGCCATCCGAGCTTCGCCAATATCCTGTTCCAGATCGCCTTGATGGACATCATCTTCTCGCTCGACAGCGTCATCACGGCCGTCGGCATGGCCAATACGCTGTGGGTGATGATCTCCGCTGTGATCCTGGCCGTCGCCGTTATGATCCTGTTCGCCAACCAGGTCGGCAGCTTCGTCAGTAACAATCCGACCATTAAGATGTTGGCGCTGAACTTTTTGCTGATCGTCGGCATTATGCTGGTCGCCGAAGGCATCGGCACGCCCATCAGCAAGGGATATATCTACTTCGCGATGGCCTTCTCGCTGCTGGTTGAATTCCTCAACTTGCGCGTCCGCAAGGTCAGCGACCGCAGCGAAGCCAAGACGCTCGACGGCTCCTCAGGCATTTAACGCTTCGCCTGGCTTC
>JBQCJB010000441.1:0-3523 GCA_051953155.1 Aureliella sp.
AGTCAGTTTCTCCGACCGCCGGTCATTCGGCGACCGCCGGTCATTCAGCGACCGGTTAGCTATGTGGTACTTCCAAAATGTCAGGCTGGAAGCCTGACCTACTGTAGGACAGGCTTCCAGCCTGTCACGCACTCATCCTAACGCATGACTACTAGTCAGTTTCTCCGACCGCCGGTCATTCGGCGACCGCCGGTCATTCAGCGACCGGTTAGCTATGTGGTACTTCCAAAATGTCAGGCTGGAAGCCTGACCTACTTTGGGACCGCCTTAAACTGGCTTGGTGGGTTTTCGCCTTTGTCGCTCCAGAGGACGATTTCGCCGGTTTCGGTGCCGGCGGCGGTCAGTGCGTTGCGGGTGGCGATGCAGAGCACCCAGCTCTGTGCATTCGTGGAGAGCCGCTGCGTTTGTATCCAACGCGTGACCTTCTTCGTCTTGGGCTTTCCCTTGTCATCCTGGCCATCGTCAACGGTTTTTCGCTGGGCTTCCATCACCAGGACAGCCGGCCCGTCAGGCACGAAAACGCGCTGGCCGGCAGCCGCGATGTGCTCGAGAAAGCGCGGCAAGCTCGAACGCTCGGCGATCGTCCGATCGTTGTCGTCACCGGTCCACAGCCGCAACTGTCCGGTCTCGTCGAACGAAACGGGATTATCGCCGCAGTAAGCCACACCGCCGACGGCCCGTTCATGGCGGTCGTAGTTGGCAATCAAGTCCATCTGGCGAGCGTCAAAGATTTTCGCCGTGCGATCGCGCGAGCCGGTGATCAGTCGGTCGCCCGAGCTCGACCAGGCGACCGCGAGGATCGCGTCGGCATGCGGCGTGAACGTTTGCACGTCGAACTGGCCATCGGGATTCGGCTGGCCGAGATCGACCACGACCAGCGATCCATCGTTATGGCCAACGGCCAACCGCGGTCGATTGGGGGCAAAGGCAATGTCAGCGGCCACGTCGGGCGTGGTTGCCGACCAGATCGGACGCGCATCAGGACCGCCGTCCAGCCGCCAGACTTCGACGATTCCTTGCGACCCCGGCACGCCGCTGGAAACGGCGACGAAGCGGTCGTCCAAGCTGACTTCGATGTCGGCAACCTGCGTGCCCGCTACGGGCCGTCGGCGGAGCAGCTTGCCCGACGGGATGTCCCACTGGGTCACCTCAGCGTAGCCGCTGGCGATGACTGACTGGCCGTCGCCGACAATGGCCAACGCGGAAATCGGGAGAGCGGTCGGATAATGGTCGGGAGTCGACTGCGCGGCCACTGGTGCGCGCCACTGGGAAAGCTCCGCCGCCTCCAAGCGTTTAGGGGCCTTGGCACCAGCGGCGATCCAAGCTTCGACTAGCGCGATCTCCGCCGAGTTGAACGGATCGGCCTCGGCGGGCATGCGTTCCGACGGGTCAGTTGTTTTTAGTCGCCGCACCAGTTCGCTGTGCTCGGGCTTGCCGGCTTCGATCGGCTTTCGCTGCGAATCGCCGGGCGTGCGGAGCCGCGCCAGGTTGGCGACCGAGTAATTGCCCTCTTGCTTCTCGGGCCCATGACAGACCAGGCAGCGATCGGAAAGCAAGGCAGCCAGCTGACGCAACTGCGGCTCGGCCGCGTCTTCGGCAACTTTGGTCGGGCCGCGCTCAGGGCTCGGCGGTTGCCCGGTCGCTGGCAGCGCCGCCCGAGGTGGCTGCCCAGCCGCCGCGGGCATATGCGTCATGCAAGCGAAGCTCAGGGCGCTGAGGATTAGAGCAAGGCGCACGGACCACATGGACATATCTCAAACCTCGTCACCGGCGGGGCCGCAATTGGCGAAACCCTATGAATATAATCGCCGCCGCGACCACGTCTTGTCCCCAAGCCGCTCAAGCGGTAATTGCTCGGCGAAAGTCGCTAGCCGTCAACGCAATCGGCTGGGCGATCGCTCACACATTGGCACGCACACTCGCTCGATCACTGGCTCACAGCCAGCGCGGGAGCCACTCGCGCCAGTCGCGCTGGTAGAAGGCCAGCAGCAGGTCGAAGAGTTCGGGATGCACTTCGCCGAGTTCGTGAGGCAGTTGAAAGAACAGCTCGCTGCTGACCGCGAAGAACTCGGTGGGAGAACTCAAGCCGTAATCGTCGACGAGCACTTCGCCACCGTAGCGCGTCCTCTCGCGCAAATCGTCCAGTTGATCGTTGAACTCGTCTTGCCACCGCTGTGCGTCGACGCTGGCCGGCAAGGGAGGAATGCCGTCGCCGCTTGGATCGTTGTCGAAATCCATCTGGTGAGCCAGTTCGTGCACCGTGAGGCTCTGACCGTCATTGGAGTCGCGACCGGCGTCTTCGATGGCCGCCCAATTGAGAATGACGGGCCCACGGTAGGAGGTTTGACCGCTGCGCGCCTGTTCGCCGTGCACCCCCGTCTGGCCATCGACCATGTGCGTGATGCCCGGTGCAACGTAATCGCTCGGATAGATCAGCAACGTTTGGCAGCGGTTGAAAAACCAATTGGGAAACGCCAACGTCATTAGGCTGGCTTGGCCGGCGATCACGCTCTGGTGATGCGGGGCCAGACGGAAACCGCCGCAGCCTTCCCAATACTTTTCAGCGATAAAGATGCGGGCCCAAGCCGCGGCTGCGTCGGCGACATCGTCGGGCAGAAAGCGCCACTGCCAAATGCCTTCGCTCAGCTGGCTGCGAAAGCCGGCCGGTTCGCTCTGCGAGAGCAGCCGGCGGCGTCGGGCCGCGGTCCACCAGCCAAACATGCTTGCAATTCCTTCAAAGCGTCAATATTCGAACGGACGCTCGGAGTTTAAATAGATTGGCGAAAAGCGATAGTAGACCTCGAGGGTCATCGCCGCCATGGCCGTCGTATAAAGTCGGCCGCCGGTCTCGCCGAACTTGTCGTCGAAATACCAACTGCCCGCCGAGTGTCCCGAGCGGCTCTGGCTTTGGACGAGCGACTCGCGCATCCGCGGATTCCAGGCATCGAATGCCCCCCCGCCGATGTGAAAGAACAGCAAGGTCGCGTAGTAGTTGCGGTAGATGTCATGCACCGACACCCCTTGCTTTTCCAGATAGGCGACGCCGGCCAAGATCCGCGGATCGGAATTAGGCCAGTTGCGAAACAATCGCAACAGCAATCCGATGGCGGTGCACGTCTCCGATTTGCCCGGGCCCGCATAGCCATAGAAGATCTTCTGATCGTCGGTCTGCGAGTCGAGGAATTTGTCGATCCGCACGATCGTATGCGCCGGGATATAGATCTCCGCGCCATCGGCGCTCTTGAGCGCCATCGTTTGCCAGCCGGTGATCGTCAAATCGCCCGGGCGTTTGGGAAGGTAGCCCCAGCCGCCCATATCGTTTTGCGCGTGCACGATGAACTCGACCGCACGCTGCGCGGGTGCCCGCAGCGCTTCGTCGCGGCTGAGCTGGTAGGCTTCGCAGAGAGCGAAAGTGGCCACTCCTTGGTTATACATGCCCTGAGGACAACTGGTGAGAAAACTGCCACCCTGAGGCGTCTCTTCCATGATCTGCAGCAAGTAGTAGACACCCTTTTTGACGACC
>JBQCJB010000442.1:0-6318 GCA_051953155.1 Aureliella sp.
ATGCGCGCCAACGGCCACGTCGACCAGTCAATCGCCCGCTGCCTGGGCTGCAGCATCACCACGGTGCAACGCATGCGGTGGCGTATCGAGGAGCGGTTCAACGAGCGAGGTGCTGATCGGGCATGACCACGCTGGACCGAATCACGAGCGAATTACCAGTCAGCCTTCGCACACACAACATCGCCGTGATGATTCGCGACGGCAAGCCGAGCAAGACGGCGATCTGCAAAGAGAAGCACCTACCGTTCATCACAAGAAGGCAACATGAGCATCCAACGCCGAGAACTGGTTCAGCTGGCTGAAGTATACGACCCGGCAAAGCATGCGATCGCCGGCTGGTACATATCCGAGAAACTTGACGGCACACGCATGTTCTGGGATGGCGGCGTGTCGCGAGGGCTGCCGACAAAGGAGGTGCCTTGGGCCGGCAACTACAACCCAAAGACGATGGAGCTGAAAGACAAGATCAAGCCAATATCGACCGGTCTGTGGTCCCGCTACGGAAACCCGATCATTGCCCCGGATTGGTTCCTCGACGCACTGCCTTCGTGTCCGCTGGATGGCGAAGCATGGGCAGGTCGCGGCAACTTCCAGCTGTGCCGATCGATCGTCGCCGGCGATGAGCCCGACCCGCGATGGGACAAGATCGCGTACATGGTCTATGGCTGCCCGCCTATGGCGACCATCACTCGCCCCGGCCTGATCAAGTCAGCGCAGATGTACCGCGAGATTGGCGAGGACGCGTTGCAGTGGCTGCTGCACAACGTGCAAGAACGTTGCCCGCCTGGCTATCGCTTTCTGCAGGATGACACGAAGTTCGTCAACGAGCTAACCGCGCTGGAAGAGGCACTCGATGGTTGCCTCGTCGCCCAGGTCCACAGGCAGTACCTGCTGCCCGATGACCAGCAGAAAGCGGTCAACGTGGCCGACGACCTGCTCGAACGCTGGGTCAGAGGCGGGGCCGAGGGAGCAATCATTCGTAGCGGTGAAGCGACCTACAACGTCAAGCGGGTGAAGACGCTGCTGAAGATGAAGCCTTCACACGACGACGAAGGCACGCTGGTTGGCTTCACTGCCGGCAAGGGTAAGCACGACGGTCGCATTGGCGCCTTGGTGCTCGACTACAAGGGCAAGCGGCTGGAGATCGGCACCGGGCTGACCGACGCTGACCGTCAGTTCTCGGCGACGAGCGGCGCGCTGGTCGGAGGCAATGACGTGCCGGGCGGTTGCATCGCTACGACGTTCGACATCGGCCAGAAGATCACGTTCACTTACCGAGAGTTGTCCGACGGCGGCATTCCGAAAGAGGCTCGCTTTCTTCGAACTCGCGGAGACGAGTAGTGGTCCGCTGGAACGACGACAGCGAATTCGGCAATGCAGCCAAGAACACGTCGCGAGACGCAGCAAAACAAACCAGCAACGAAGTGTTGCTGGCGCATCAGCTGTGTCGGACTTACGCGATGGGGCAATACTCGCACTTCAAGTTAAGCAATGAAGTACGTGAGCAAGCGATCGACAAGCTAGTTCAGCAGTGTTGGCACCTCTGGGTGCCCGTTGCTCGAATCACTCTCGAGTCACTTCAGTAGAAAACCAGTCGATTCATGGTTTGACAGAGGTTTTGACACGCAAAAGGCACAACAGGCCCCCAACTTTAGGTGTCTGCTTCTTTTTCAACCTTCGAGAAACAGCATGCGTATTCCCGAGTATCTGTCCTTCTCAGCACTGAGCCAGTTTGAGTCAGACATTGACGAGTTCATCCTCAAGTACCTCGCCGACCGCCGACCGCCGCGCGAGAAGCAAGGCAAGCCGGCGAGCGTTGGCTCTGCATTCGATGCTCGCACCAAGTCTGTGCTCTACGAACGTTACTATGGTCCTGGCTACATGCCGGAGAAATACAGCTACGAGGCGCTGTTTGAAGCACAGGTCGAAGAGCACAACCGCGACTTCGCTCGCGAAGCAGGCGACTACGTCTTCGATTGCTACAAGATCAGCGGCATGTTCGACCTGCTGACAATGATCCTCGACACCGCGATCCAAGAGCCGCAGTTCGAATTCACCGTTAAGAGAGAAGTCGGCGGCGTGCCTTTGCTGGGCAAGCCTGACGGCTATGCGAAGCTGCCGAACGGAAAGCGGCTCGTGCTGGACTGGAAGGTTAACGGTTACTGCAGCAATTCAGCAGTGTCGCCGAACCCCGGTTAC
The DNA here is from genome assembly GCA_051953155.1 of Aureliella sp. Lineage (GTDB taxonomy): Bacteria > Planctomycetota > Planctomycetia > Pirellulales > Pirellulaceae > Aureliella. The sequence continues at coordinate 2,200 of JBQCJB010000442.1, forward strand.
CAGCTGTGCCTCGATGGTTACAAGGCTGAGAAGCAGAGCCGCAGTCACAACACCTCGCACGGCGACTTCAAGCCTGTCGAGGTCCTCGGCGTTGGCACGATCAGCGAGAGCTATCTCGAAGACGCCAATGAAGCATGGGCGTCGCAGCTGGCTGGCTACGGTTGGTGCCTGGGTGAACCGATCGGTAGTGAGGACGTGGTGCTGGTCATCCATCAGGTAGTCGCCAAGCCGCTGCCTGCGGCGCGACCACTGCTGCGGTTCAGCCATTTCGCCTCCCGTGTTCGCAAGCCGTTCCAAGAGCTGTTGCTCAAGCGATATCAGAAGTGCTGGACCGCGATTCAGAACGAACACGTTTATCCCGAGCTGAGCAAAGAAGAAAGCGTCAAACGCTTCAATCTCATGAACGCCCAGGCTCAGTCGATGGCGGAGAATCCTGACGACCACTTCAACCAGTTCGTGCGGCCGACGTTCAGAGGCAAGTAAGCGCGATGTACTTTCACGGCCGCACAGCGGTGCAGACTGACGTGATCTCCCTGCATGTCGCCGACATCAAATGCTTCCCATTTCCCTGGGATGCCGAGGACTGGGAGGCGGTTGTCGCGATGAAAGGATTCGACGTGCGTTTCTATCTCAAAGAAGGCGACAGAGCAGGGCTATGGGTCGGCCGCACTCCATCGGTTTACGAAGAGCGACAGACGCCCAGCTCGAAAGGCTGCTACCAGCTCGTGAAGCTAGGTGTCGTACCTCGTTTCCGACGTAATCACTTCACCGACCAAATGCTGGACGACGTGTTTCACGTTGCCCGCAACCTGGGACGGACACAGATTCGCGCATCGATCCCCGAATACTACCTCGACCCGCTTGACCCTCACCAACACATTGCAGATTGGCTCGACAAGGTTGGATTCGTGCGGACCGGCGAGATCGAGCGCGGCGCCCTCTACCACTACGCCAACTACTGGGACATCTACGAGTTCAAGCTACAAGTTCCATGACCCATCGACTAATCAACGCCGACTGTCTGGACTGGCTTCGTGAACGCGAGGCTAGCGAGGAGTTCGACACTGTGTTTGCGGACCCGCCTGACGACATCGGGCTGAAGTACGACGGATTCGAAGACAAGTTCGACGACTACTACGGCTGGTGCAAAGCAGTCCTCTCCTTCTTGCTCGACGTGTCGCCTGTGGTGTGGTGGTCATTCAATGCCATCCACACGATCCCGATGGCTGGCGTGGTCGCCATGCTGCCTTGCGAGGTGAAGCCCTGCGTGCAGACGTTCACCTTCGGGCAGAACCGACGCACTGACCTAGGCAACGGACACCGGCCGCTGTGGAGGCTATCCCGTGCGGAAATGAAGCTGTACCCCGATCAGATCCGGGTGCCGAGCTGGAGAAAGTTGAACGGTGACAAGCGAGCGGACCGGCGAGGCTGCGTGCCGCTCGACGTGTTCGACTTCCCGCGAGTAACCGGCAACAGCAAGCAGAGACGCAGGCATCACCCGACGCAACTGCACGAAGGACTGGTTGAACGTTGCCTCAAACTGACAACCCGCGAGGGCGATCGAGTCTTGGACTGCTTCGGCGGAACAGGCACGACTCTTCGCGTGTGCAAGTCGATCGGTCGTCAATGCACGCTGATCGAGAAGAGCAAAACCTACGCAGAAAAGATCTTCGAAGAACACCCCGACCTGGAGTACATCAAGTGAACGACGCGAATGCACAAGAGAACGCCCGCCCGCCGGTGAACTGCTGCCGAGCTGAGCCGCCATGCGGAGCGTACCAACCACCTAACACAACGCCCTGGGCACGTCAGATTGCCGCGCGTGCCTGGTGCTCCGACCGCACGCAACACAAGGTTATGGACCCTGATTTGTGCGAGGCGTTTGCGCAGATCCTCGACCAGGTGCGAGTCGACTTGGTCACGAACACCCCGCCGGCGGTCGCAAAGCACCAGCCTGACTTCAAGCCGGAAGCCTGGAAGGACATGTCGTTCATCGAGCTCGCCACGTGGGTCGAGCAGCTGACCAAGCGAGCGGCCCGCCGGGCAAACAATGAGAAGCGCGACAAGGACCTGTACGACGCAAGCAATTACCTCGCGATGCTGCAGGCGAAGTTTGAGGCTGCCAGGGCTGAGCTGCAAGGATAGTCCGAAAACATCCCAAGAATTCTAGGCCACCTCGCGTATCGAGCGGTGGTTACCAACTAGAGGCGGCTGATCGCCGTAAACCTGAAGATTACTGTTTCACCTCTTGGAGTTTTCGTTCATGAGTTCCATAGCAGCCGAACCTCCTTCGCAAGAGTCCGCCCCTACCGATGCATTCGGCACGCCGATCCAGGTTGGTGCGACCGTTGCTCACGCCGTTCGCAAAAAGGGCAGCATGTGGCTGAGCAAGCTGCTCGTTCAAGCGATCAGCGGCGACAAGGTCGAAGGTTACGACCCGGTCGACGTTCGTCAACGCAAGAAGGTCCTGAGCAACACGAAGAACGCCGTCGTGTTGTCGCAACCCAAGTAGGACTCACTTACGACTATGCCGTTACACAAGCAGACCTGCAAAGACTGCCGCCGCGAGCACGAAGAATTTCGCGGAACTGCCGAGGGCCCTCGGCAAGAGTGTCCTGATTGCGGCGGCAAGCTTCGGCAAAGCTGGGACAAAGCACCGACCGCACGAGTCGGCGGTTACTCGCCGATGCATCCGCGAGCCCTGCGCGGCCGCAACCTATGATTCTAAACCCATCTCCAAAGCGACCAGCAAGCAGCACCATGTTCAACATGCTTCTCCGAATCTTCCTCGCAATTTTCTTCAGTCCAAAAGCAGGCATCGACCACACAAAGCAATGGAAAACGCGCAGCGGCGAAGTTTTTGCCATCAACAAGATGACGCTACCGCACCTCCACAACACCGTCCGATTGCTGCTGCGCAAGGCCGGCGAGAGCATGGTGCCGCAGCTGCTCGACTCGCTCGATCAGCGAGTACCACCCGAGCAGTTCAGCGCGTTCCATATCATCCAGCGAATGTTCGCCGATGGCTACAAACTGGTCAACTTCGCCCACCCTTCGTATGAGGCGATACTGGCCCAGTATCGGAAGCTGATCCAGACGAACCCGCGAGTCGCGACTTTTTTCGAAATCCAACTGCGCGAGTACGAAGCCAAGGTCATCATGAGCGTGGCACAGCGTGTCGAGGCCAACCTCGTTCTACGAGCGACCGATCGCGAAGCGGAGAAGGCTGCTCAATCGATCGGCGTCTCAGTGGTTCAGCTCGGCAAGTCGATGTGGCACGCAAATGTTGCCTGCGACGAGCTGCGGAAAGTACTGGGCGCTGACCAGCACGCGGTCGGGATTATGGAGAGGCTTGCGCTGAAGTGAAAATCAACACTATCTTCTTGGACATGGATGACCTGTTGAACTGCTGCACCGCGAGTCTAGCCAAGTTCTTCGGCATCCAGATCCGATTCAGCGATGACCTCAACTGGTACAACCCACGATTCGAGTGGGATGTCGTTGGGGCAGTCAATTTCGCCCGAGGGTCGCAGTATAGCGAGCGCGAATTCTGGGATGCAATTCCAAGCGACTTCTGGGAGGAAATCCCGAAGTCCGAGATCTGCGACCAGCTTATCGAAAAATGCGTGTCGCTCGTGGGCGAAAGCAGAGTGGTCATCGCGACCGCCTGCACGCTTGATGACTTCTCGCTCGCCTACAAGGTCCGCTGGATCAAGAAACACCTGCCGAAGTTCATGCACCGCCAGTGGTCGATCACGCCTGTGAAGGCACTGGCGACTGCCCCAGGCAAGCTGCTGATCGACGACCGGTGGGACAACTGCCAAGGCGTTGCCGAGATGGGCGGCAAGTACATCTGCTGGCCCAAGCCGTGGAACCCACTGCGGTCGCAATCCGACAGCGCCGTCGACTTCCTTGAAGAGTCACTTGCCAAGTTCGATTTCGAGGCTGTGTAAACCGATGGACACCGGCAGGCACGCAACTGGGCACTGGTTTTCCGCGCACTTTGCTGACCAAAAGCTGCAGAGGGGATCCAATGCAACAACCGTTGCCAAGGCAGGGATAGCAACTGTTGAAGGCGGGTCGGAATCCAAGTCGGTTGTTGCGATCGTCTCGTCAATT
>JBQCJB010000443.1:0-3630 GCA_051953155.1 Aureliella sp.
GGTGATGGCATTGGTCCCGAAATCGTCAGCCAGGCCGCGCGCGTTTTGCAAAAGGTCGCCGAGCGTTTTGGCCATGCGTTTCAATGTCCCGAGCATTTGATTGGCGGCATTGCGATCGACCGCACTGGCGACCCGCTTCCCGAAGATACGATCGCGGCCTGCAAAGCCAGCCAGGCGGTACTGCTGGGCGCCGTAGGTGGGCCGAAGTGGGACGATCCGAGCGCCAAGACGCGGCCCGAGGCGGGATTGCTGCGGATTCGCAAAGAGATGCAGTTGTTTGCCAATCTGCGGCCGATCCAGACCTTTGCCGAACTGGTCGACGCCTCGCCGCTGAAACGCTCGATCGTCGAAGGGACCGACATCCTCTTCTTTCGTGAATTGACCGGCGGCATCTACTTTGGACCTTCGGGCCGCCAAACGGTCGACGGCGTCGAGCAAGCATACGCGACCGAGCTGTACAGCGTTCCAGAGATCGAGCGGATCGTGCGTCTGGCAGCCACAGCGGCCCGCGGACGCCGCCAACACCTGACCAGTGTCGACAAGGCCAATGTGCTCGAACCGAGCCGGTTGTGGCGGCAGGTCGCGGCCCGCATCATGCGCGACGAGTTCCCAGAGATTCGCTATGACGTCGTGTTAGTCGACGCCATGGCGATGCATTTGATCAGCCGCCCGCGCGACTTCGACGTCATCGTCACCAACAACATCTTCGGCGACATTTTGACCGACGAGGCTTCGATGTTGCCCGGGTCGCTCGGCATGTTGCCCAGCGCTTCGATCGGCAGCAGCGGCCCAGGTTTGTACGAGCCGATCCATGGTTCGGCGCCCGACATCGCAGGGCAGGGGATCGCCAACCCGTTGGCTACGATACTGGCGGCCGCCATGTTGCTGCGGCATTCGTTGCAACTGGAGCAAGAAGCGGCCGCTGTGGAAGCGGCGGTCAAGCAAGTCTTGGCCAGCGGAGCTCGCACGAAAGATATTGCCGGCGGCGGTCCGTCGATCGGCACGCAGGAGATGGCCGACCGAGTCATCGCGGCCCTGGGCAAGGCTGCTCGCTGAGTGCCAGGCTGCCGCGCCGCGCAGGCTCGACCACGTGCTTTATCAGGAGCTCTCTCAGAAGCTCCAGCTACGATGGTCGACCGCGCCGGCTGCGATCAGGATGTTACGGCGAGCGACTTGGCGGTAGACAGGAGCGTTTCCACCAGGTCGCGCGGCGAGAAGGGTTTGTTGTAAACGCCGGCGATATCCAGTTCCATCTGCAGGCTGATCAGGTCTAGTTCGTGCGATTTGGCGGTGCACAAGTAAACGGTCGCGTGCTGGCTGGGGCCGCCGCTGCGAATATTGCGCAGGACCTCAATGCCGGTTAACCCGGGCATCTGTTGGTCGAGCACGATGATGTCGAACGTCTGCTGCTGGGCTTCGATGGCCGCCTTGTCGCCGCGGCGCGCCAGGCAGACGTCGAACCCGTTCCGCTTGAGCAGGAACTCAAGCAGGTTGGCGAGCGAATAACTATCTTCCGCGATCAGAACACTGGTCACAGTCCTGATCCTCCCCTCGATCTATGGTCTCACACAGCCGCGGGCGTGCCTCCAATCGGACGCGTTGGATGCCATCGGTTCGGCAGACTCGGTCAAGCCGGCGGTGTGGAGCCCTGGACGTTTCAAACCTAGTTCGCGGAACGCATGGATATCGCATCTGGCAGGCCGGCCAATGGGGGCCGCCCTCTCCTTTTGGGCGGGCTGGACCGCAAAATGCATACAAACTGCCCGTAGCTACCGCCACTTGCGGCTGCCGGAGGCTGGTTTGGCGATTTGACGCGAGATCGCCAAGCCGCCAAGCCGTTACTCAGCGGTGAGGGGTCAGCCATGACTTTGAAAAAAGGAACCGAACGCGATGCTTTGACCAGTCCTCTCGAACTCGGGGAGGATCTGCGGCGACTCTCTGCGCGGCTTGGCGCTCCGGTCGCCATCGTCCGAGCGTCTTCAGCGGATGATTTGTCGCAGCTGCTCGAATCCCAGCTGCTCGAGTCCCATCTACTCGAGTCGCAGTGCGCGGCGAACCAAACTCCGGGCGATCTCGGCCCGGCGGTCCACCGCTCCGCCGAAGCGTGTTGGCAAGCTGCCACGAGCCTGACGTTCGACGGCCGGGCCGTCTCGGTCGCGATCGACGACCGCTGGTCGGCAGCCCTGTGCGGACTGAACACAGAGGTCTATCGCGCCAAGGTCGCGGCCCTGCTGGAAGCGCCGCCGACGATCGCACGGCGACTGATGGAAGCGGCCGCGGAAGCGACGCGACTGGCTCGCCACGCCGAATCGATGCAAGTGCGGCTAGACGCTTCTGCAGTTCAAATCGCGCAGAGCTTTGAAGAACAGTGTTGGCTCCGCGACTTGGCGCGGAATCTGTCGATCTCAAACGAGACTGCCAACGCCAACGCGCTGGCGCGCGGCATTCTCGGGCCACTGCTGGATCTGCTCCGCGCCGAAGATCTGTTTGTGCTGGTCTCCGATCAGGAGACGTCGCGGAGCGGACTGTCGAGCAGCTCCTTCGGCTTCGGACGCGTCGCGATCGAAGAGATGAACGCGTTGATCGAGTCGCTTCGTCTGCAGAAGCCGACCCGGCCAATTGTCGTCAATCGATCCCGCTTCCGGGACGCTCGCGTCAAAGGCCTGGTCGCGGTGCCGATTCTGTCGGCGGATCGGCCGCTCGGATATCTGGTGGCGATCAATCGTCTGGTGCATCCGGCCAGCGCCGCAGTACCGCTATGCGATCCTGAGTTCGGCAGCGTCGAAGTCGGACTGCTGGAAGAGGCCAGCGTGCTTTTGAGCACCCAGACGCACAACATTCGTTTGGTACTCGACAGCCAGCACTTGGCCTTGGGAACGTTGCAAGCGATGAGCCGCGCGATCGATGCCCGCGATCCCTACACGCGCGGCCATAGCGAACGCGTCGCACGCCTGTCGTTCGAGATCGCACAGATCGTCGGCTTGGAGGAAACCGCTTGCCAGGAGATCTATGTCACCGGCATCCTGCACGACGTCGGCAAGATCGGCGTTCCCGACCGGGTGCTGCTCAAACCGGGAGCGCTCACCGACGAAGAATTCGACATCATCAAACAGCATCCGGAGATCGGCTATCGCATCGTCGAGGAACTCGGCAAGCTGCATTTCACGTTGCCGGGCGTGCTCTACCATCACGAGCGTTGGGACGGCCTCGGCTACCCGCATCAGCTATCCGGAGACAACATTCCCTTGATGGCGCGCATCATTGCCGTGGCCGATAGTTTCGACGCAATGACCAGTTGCCGCCCCTATCGTCAAGCGATGCCGCTGGAAAAGGCTTGCGAAATCATCGCATCGGGAGCCGGCAAGCAATGGGATGCGATGCTGGTGCGATGTTTTCAACAGTGGCACCAGCGGCGGACGCGCGCTCTGCCCGAGCTGCCCAGCCCGGGCACTAGCCTGATCCCGCAAGAACCGCCTTACGCCAACATCACCCAAAGCGTGCTGGCGATGCAAATGTAAGCCGCTCGCGCGCACCCCAGCGAACCGCAGACACGCTCCGCCGTCGTGCATGTCTCCAGCGAGGCACGCACAAGTCGCGCAAGTTACTTGGCTCGCGGCAGGTCGCCGAAGA
>JBQCJB010000444.1:0-3953 GCA_051953155.1 Aureliella sp.
TCAGCAACAGGGCGCAGGTCAGCAACAGGGCGCAGGTCAGCAACAGGGCGCAGGTCAGCAACAGGGCGCAGGTCAGCAACAGGGCGCAGGTCAGCAACAGGGCGCTGGTCAGCAACAGGGCGCAGGTCAGCAACAGGGCGCAGATCAGCAACAGGGCGCAGATCAGCAACAGGGCGCAGATCAGCAACAGGGCGCCGGCCAACAAGAAGGTGCGGGTCAACAACAAGGCGCTGGCAAGCAGCAGGGCGCTGGTCAACAGCAGGGCGCCGGTCAACAGCAGGGCGCCGGTCAACAGCAGGGCGCCGGCCAACAACAAGGCGCTGGCAAGCAGCAAGGCGATGGTCAACAACAAGGCGCGGGCCAACAACAAGGCGCCGGTAAGCAACAGGGTGCAGGTAAGCAACAGGGTGCAGGTCAACAGCAGGGCGCAGGTCAACAGCAGGGCGCAGGTCAACAGCAAGGCGCGGGTCAACAGCAAGGCGCGGGTCAACAGCAAGGCGCGGGTCAGCAAGCGGGGGCGGGGCAGGCCAGCCAGGCGGGCCAACAAAGCGGCGGTGGCGGCGGAAGCCAGGGCGGCGCCGCAGCACCTGGCGGCACGGCTCAAGGTGGTTCCGGCGGGGCCGCGGCCACCACGCCTGAACAAGCCAACGACGAGTACGCGCGGCGAGCGACCAACATGGTGCTCGACTACTTGGACCAACAGAAAGATCAGCCCGATCCCAAACTCCTGCGCGAGCTGGACTGGACGAAGCAGGATTTACAAAACTTTCTCCAGCGTTGGCAAAACGCGCGCAGCTTGGCCGATTCGCCCGATCCGGACCAAAGGCGGCAGTGGACCGAACAACTGCGTTCGCTCGGCCTGGTTCCCTCCAACGGCAAATCTTCTGCGGCTGGCGGCCGCGATGACGCTCTCCGCGGACTGCAAGATAGCGGCTCGCGAATGCGGGCACCCGAGTCGCTGAGGAAGCAATTCGACGCTTTCCGCAAGGCGATCCAAAACGTCGACAAATAGCCCTCCACAGGCGACCGGCTCGGCAATTGACCCTCCCTGCCTTGGCGATCAAACTCTTCAGTGGCTAGACTGGGGTAGCCAGAAGTTTGTCGATCGCGATTTGTTATTTGGGAGTTATTGGCCATGCTTGGCGAGTTCGGGAATTGCCTTAGGGCGCGATGCCGGTCCACTCATGTCGGTTGGGCGGCGATTTTTCTGTTAGCGGCCCTGCTTGCCCCAGCCTCCGCGAGCGCCCAGACGCAAGCCACCGATCCGGCCCTGTTAACTTGGGTCGATGAATCGGGCACGCACAAAATCGAAGCCAAATTCGTCAAGCTCGACGGCGCCAACGTCGTCCTGCAAACCGAGCTCGGAAAGGAACTGAACGTTCCCTATGCCAAGTTGAACCTCTCGAGCCAGCTCCAGGCAAAGAAGCTCGACGACCCCAAGGCATTTGAACCGCCGCCGCTGCCATCTTCGTTCGCGCCCCCGCCGCTGCGAGAGAATCCGTTTCCCGAAGACGCAACGATCGAGCAGTTCTTGGATGTACTGCTGGCGGAGATTAAAGCGGACCGAGTCGACGCGCTGTGGTTCGCCTTGACGCCCGACATGCAAGCAGAGATCGAAGCTATCGTGCTCAAGGGTGCCGACGTGGTCGGTCCGAAACTCATCAAACAAATGAGAGCGGTCCTGCCTGGCTTCCAGACATTAATTCACGACAAACGCTCCTTCATTTTGTCGCATCCGCGTCTGGCCCGACAACCGGAGCTGGGCAAGCCGATCGCGGCCTGCCTGGCGGCCATCGACCCCGTCTTGGAAGTTTTCAAACAGCCTGCACAATGGTCCAGCGAGAACTTCAAGCCCGGGAAAGTCGCACCTTGGTTGGTTGCCTCGAAGGTCGGCACAGTCCTCGTCGCCATTCCGCAAATCGCCGCGACCGCCAACAAACGCTTGGCCGCGCCGATCGTCTCCCGCACCGGAACGCTCGACTACCGACAAGCAACCTATAAAGTGCTCGAAAAGACGACCGACACCGCCAAGGTCCAGTTCGAAGCATCGGGCGCGAAGCATCAGGTGAGTTTCAAAAAGGTCGGCCGCACGTGGCTGCCGGTCGAACTGGCCGACGACGGCTTGGCTGGTCTGGTGGCTATCAAGAGCCAGCTCGATAACATGGACAAGGCAGCCACGGACCAGCTCCGCGTCAATCTCACCACCGGACTGACGTTCGCCAACGCGGTTCTGACGCGTCTGAACGATGCTCGCACACAGCAGGAATTCAGCCCGGTTATCGATCCTTGGTTGATGCGCATCGAACAGTGGATGCGCCAAGCCATGGGACCGACACCGCAACCTGGCATGCCCGCCGGCCAGGATTACGGCTCCAGCGCGATGCCCAGCGGCTCGTAGTACCCAGCGATTCGCAGTGCGATCAGTAGCGGATCTCGGTTTTGACGTCGCCTGGACGGAGGACGTCCAGCACCTGGGCTGCCCGCTGGTTCATGAACCGTAGATCGCTGCCGATGGCGATGAACTGCATGCCTTGGGCAGCGCGAGCCAGCGCAGCCTCGGGTTCCATGACGTGCATGCCCGTCGGCGTGCCGCACTTCGCGCCGGCAGCAACGATTTGGGCCAGCGCCCGCTCGAACTCGGCATCGGTCGCTTCGGTGCCGTCGGCGGCCCGCATCTGAGCGCGGAGATCGACCGGGCCGACGAAGATCGCGTCGACTCCTGGCAAGCTGTAGATCGCCTCGGCATTGGCAATGCCGCGCGGGCTCTCCGTTTGCAGCACGACCAGCACTTCTGCGTTGGCGTGCCGAAAGTAATCGCTCGCCGACGTATCGAAGTTCAGCGCATGATGGCTGCCGCCCAGACTGCGGTTGCCCTCCGGCGGATATTTGCAGGCCGCGATCGCGATCCGAGCTTGCTCGACAGTGTCGATCATCGGAGCGACGATGCCCCAGGCGCCCGCGTCGAGCACGCGCTTGATCAGTTGGTGATTGCCTGTGGGCACGCGCGCCAGCGGAACGCTGCCAGCGTCAGCCACGACGGCGAATACGGCAGCGGCTTGCCCCCAATCGATCGGCGAGTGTTCCAGATCGAGCGTCAGCCAATCGAAATCCATCCGCGCGAGCACCCGCGCTGCCAACAGGTCGCCGGTCGAGAGCCAGGTGCCGAAAACAGGTTCGCCACTGCGCAACTTGTCCTTCACACGATTATGACGCACTAGCAATTTCTCCTTGTGTTGCTTCGGCTGGTTTAGACATCGACCCGCCCGCGCTGCGCCCGGACATCGGGATTGACCAGACACCCATCGGGAATGGCTTGCCCCGAAAGTCGTTGGACGATGCACTCGGCAGCCAGACGCCCCATCTCGCGCACCGACTGGTGATCCAGCCCAGCCGTGTGGGGCGTCAGCAGCACGTTCGGCAACTGCAGCAAGCGGTTGTTTGGCGACGGAGGTTCGATGGCAAAGGCGTCCAACCCGGCTCCCCACAGGTGCCCGCTGGCTAGCGCGTCGGCCAAGGCTTCCTCGTCGACCAGACTTCCGCGAGCCGTGTTGATCAGGATCGATCCCGGCTTCATGGCCGCGAGCGCTTCGCGACCAATGATTCGTTCCGTCTCGGATGTGGCCGGCAGATGCAAACTCAAAATGTCGGAGCGCTCGATCAGCTCCGCAAACGGGACCAGCGTCACGTTCCGCTCATGCGCGAACTGCCGGTCGGGTGCGGGATCATGAGCCAGGATCTTCACTCCGAACGCCTGGGCGCGAGGGACTACCTCTTTGCCGATGCGTCCAAGTCCCAACAACCCGAGCGTTTTGCCGGCCAAGCGACTCAGCGCGGGCCGACGCCACGATCCGTCGCGGACCGTCTGGTCGCGACCAGGCAAGCCGCGCATCACTCCCAAAATCAGCGCCAGCGCGTGTTCCGCCACGGACACCTGGTTCGTCCCTGGAGTGATC
>JBQCJB010000445.1:0-2934 GCA_051953155.1 Aureliella sp.
ACCAGATGATCTGGGCAACGGCGTGTACGGCTTCGATGCCAACGGGCGAACGATTTATGCCAAAGACACCGGCAAGTGGCTGATGCTCAGCCAGCAAGAAGAAGACTTCGCCAATGCGCCGGCCGACCCGGGTGCGTTACTGGGCGACCTCCCGACTCGCTACGACCTGGCGGCTCGGATCAATGTGCAAGCCTTGCCGCCCCAACTGCGCGAGATGGCGGTCAATCAAATGAAGGCCGGCTTCGAGCGCAGTCTGGCCGAGCAAAACGACCAGTCGCCCGAAGAAAAAGCCGCTGCCGAAGAAGTCGGCAAGTCGACCATCCAGCAGCTCGAGCGGCTGCTCAATGAAACCGAACAAGTCCTGTTCGGCTGGAACGCGACGGCCGCATCCCAAAAGCTGCAGATCGATTTGGGAGCTCAGTTCACCGAAGGTTCGGAACTGGCCGGCCAGATCGGTAAACTCCAGAACTTGACCTCCGATTACACCGGGCTGCTGATCCAAGGCGCTGCGGTGACGCTCCGCTCGACCGCCCTGATCGCCGAAAGCGATAAAGCGATCTCCAAGAACAACCTTCGCAACCTTTACAGCCAGGTAGAGAAGCAGATCGACGACAACGGCAGCATGCCGGCGGAAAACAAGGACGCCCTGAAAAAGTTCGCCAAGGGCATCATCAGCGTCCTGGAAAAGACCATCGATACCGGCAAGCTTGATGGTGGCGGCGCAATTGCCCTGAACGACAACAAGGTCCGCGCGGTCTTCGGCGCCATGGTCGCCGACGGCATGCAGGTAGAGCAGCAAGTCAAGGATCTGGTCGCCTCGCTGGGCAATGGCCCGAACGTACCCAAGTTCCAGTTCAACTACGCCAAGCACCAGAACGTGAACCTTCACAAGGTCAGCATTCCGGTCAAGAGCGACGATCCGACGGTCACCAAGGTCTTCGGCAGCGAACTGAACATCGTGCTCGGCACCGGTGAGAAGTCGCTGTTCATTTCGCTCGACCCCAGCGGCGACACCGTCATCCGCGCGGCCCTCGATCGCCTGGCGTCGACCAAAAACGTGAAAGTCACACCGGGTGAATTCATCGTCGAGGTTGGGCAGGTGCTGACCTTTGCCCAAGCCCTCTCACCGAATCCGATCCTCGAAAGTGCGGCCCAAATGGTCCAGCAGTCCGAGGGCAAGGACAAGATCCGCGTGCTCAACAGCCTCGTTCCACGCGGCATGGTGTACCAGGTCCAGGTCGATGAAGGCGTCCTGAAAGGCGTCGGCGCCGCGGTGCAAACCAGCCAAGGCGGCGGCAACGGCGGCTTCTAAAGCCCAACGCCCTTAAAAGTCGGGTCTCCCCCTCGCCCCGCGCAAAACTTCTGCTCTCCCCCCCGCCCCGCGCAAAACTTCTGGCTCCCACTCGCCCCGCTTCCGGGAGAGGAGGCTGGCTCACTCGCGACAGTTCTCCCCTCGCCCCGCTTCGGGGAGAGGGGGCCGGGGGGTGAGGGGCAGCGTCACCAAACGCGCCTCCACCCACTCCGCACCACATCTAGCGCACCCAACCCCGCACCCTCGCCACGCCACCCCAAAACCTTCGCGACCCAATCCCAAGTCGCACCTCACTGATCTTCCCGCGCCGTTGACGGAATGGCGGAAAGCCACTATTCTTGCGAGCTTGACCGCCGCGGCACGTGCCGTTCCCCGCTGTGGGGTGGCAGACCGACGGTCTTAGGTATTTTTGATTCTCCGAAGCGAATCGAAGGCTGCTGTGTGGCCTGTGCGACGTGGCCGGCTTGCGAAAGTTGAGCTGGGGCGCATGGATTCCGGAGGCAAGAAAGGGTATTTGTGGAAAGCGAATTCGTACAGAAACTGATCGAAGCTGGCGTCCATTTTGGTCACCGCGTCAGCCGCTGGAATCCGAAGATGGCGCCGTATATTTACGGCCGCAAGAATCTGATCCACATCATGGACATCCGCGAGACGCTCCGCGGATTGCTCCGAGCCAAAAAGTATCTCAACCAAGTGGCCGCCAGCGGCTCGTTGGTCCTGTTTGTCGGCACCAAGCGTCAAGCATCCGAAACGATTCAAGAGCAGGCGCTACGCTGCGGTATGCCGTTCGTTTCCGAGCGCTGGCTTGGCGGAGCTCTGACCAACTTCCGCACGATCCGCAACCGACTCGGTCGGCTCGACGAACTCGAGCAGATCATGAACACCGACGCCATCAACACCTACTCCAAAAAGATGCAGTCGGCGCTCAATCGCGAATACCGCAAGATCTACCGCAACCTCAACGGTCTGCGGACGATGAACCGCATGCCGCAGTGCCTGGTCATTGTCGACCCGAACAAGGAAAAGAACGCGATCCGCGAAGCCCGCCGGTTGGGCATCACCACCGTCGCGCTGATCGATACCGACTGCGATCCTGAATCGGTCGATCTGCCGATCCCGGGCAACGATGACGGCATCCGTTCGATCGAGCTAATCATTTCGCAATTGGCCGACGCGGTGCTGGCCGGCAAAGCCGAGAACCCCGAAGTTCAGAAGGCTGCCGCAGCTGCTGCAGAACGCGCTTCGAACAAGCCGGCAGGGGCCGCTGAAGACATGGCCGCCAAGGCCTAGCCGCGCAGCCTGGCTACGGGCCCGCGGAAAGAAGACACGTCGAACGCTGCTGGCCGCGACCAAAGCGGCCGGCTGACCGGCCAAAGCCTCGCACCAGTTGCTGACAAGCAGAGGGCCGCTCGCGAGTCCCGGTTGCCGAAAAGCACCGGCGGCTGGCAAGCCCCGGTTGCTGGCAAGCACTGACTGCTGACAAGTAATGGTCGGGCGGTTGCCCCGAGCCGGCGCGGTTTTCCAAGGCGACCAGGCGGTTTGGCATCAGCAGCTAGCGTTCGGGCAGACGTTTTTCCAGGCCATGCTTCCGGTGACTTGGGCATCGGATGAAGTAGGCGTTG
>JBQCJB010000446.1:0-3417 GCA_051953155.1 Aureliella sp.
GAGGAAAGGGACCGCCGCGGCGCGACGCTGACTCGCCACGTCGCCAAGGAGTTTCGGCAGGTCGTGAGCGGCGCGCGGGTCACGCCACTCGGGGAGAAAAGACTCGGCAAAATCGACCTTGCGAAAGCGATCAGCCGCCTGGTGTTCCGATGTGGTCATGATTGTTGCTCGGTAACGGATCCGGCGAGAACTCATAGAGTACCTGGGGACACGCATATTTCGGTGTCGCGGTCCCGTTCAGAGTGCCTGCATTGTAGCGGCACCCATGTCAATCGCACGTCGAAAGTGAACGGTCCAATCATTGCATCGCAAGTTAGCTGGTCAGCGGCCCGTTTGGGGAAACGCCGGAGGAGTTTCGGACTACGCAGGTGGAGGCTGATCGTGTCGCAAACATGAACCCCCAAGACCGCCGGCGGTTGCAGCAATGGGTAGCGATTATTGAGAGAATGATGCTGGATCTTCTCGCTGTTCGCCCGCCATATGAATCGCTTCATAGCTACTGCGAGTACGTTGCGGAATTTGGCTGGGACGAGATCTGCGATTTTTTATTCCGCTGCTGGCACGCGCCATCGAGGCCGACGACGTTGGGGACCGACTTGAAGGCTACTGCAAGGCAATCAATCGCCTAGGCCCAACGGCGCTCCCCGTAGCCGAGGCACTGGTTCATGCGCGGGACCGAGAGTGGTGTTTGGTACGAACCTCATGAGCAATGCGCTGCCGATATGCTTCGCCAAATCGACGGCGCACTTGCCGCGATCAGGAATCGTTCGCCGTGAACACGCGACTAGCAAAGCCGCGCACCCCGCCGCGCGATCGATCGTTCCACCAATGGCCAATCGCCTGTGCCAACGCGGCGATGGCCAGTGTCAGCAGTGTCACTGAAATGCGCGATCGCGTCGAAGAAATTCTACGGCACTTTCCCACGCTCTTGCGGGTATTGCGTGGCGAGCTTCGGCTGCGATCGAGCTATGCCATGTCCCAGGGCCCCGGCGAGCCAAGGCTCGGGCTCGGGCGTCAATACCCTAGCACCGAAGTCGGCCACTTCCAGTTCAACGCTGCTTCACAGCGGACCGTGGAGTCCCCGATTGCAAACTTCGTGGGGTTGCGGTTCATCCACTTCTACGGGGGCACGGACCGGTGACCGTGCGGACTTGCCTCTAGCGGGATAGACGCCTGCAGGAAGGTGGGCGAAAAGATCCGAAAAATCACAGAGTGCCAGGCAACAAGAGAGGCTGAGCGGTGGTTACTCAGTAGAAGGCAACGTAGCTAAGCTTGTTGTTCGGATCGGAAAGCGCGTGACCCGATGCGTAAGTCATGGAATGCCGCTTTCGCTCTTCGCACACGGCCCCGGCGCTGCGACGGTGATTCTACTCGGTGAGTATAATCCCGGTATAACGCCCAGTTTGAGAGAGGAGCAACATGTTGCTCGGAGGAGCGTCTTTCACCCTTGTTTTTATTGACAGTAGCGGAGGAGGGATTCGAACCCCCGACACGCGGATTATGATTTCTTTCCGCTGCGATTCCGCCCTTTGTTTTCTTGAGTTCTCACAGGGGAAGTTTGGGCAGGATAGCCCCAGTATACAGACCGGAACGTGCAATTGCACGGGGCAAAATACGCTGCTCTATCCTTTCGGGACGTCGGTTATTTTGCGGTTACTAGGCAGAGCAGTCGCCAAGCGGCCAGCTCGACAGCCGATTCCTAACTGAAGTGTTTCTCTCTTCATCAATGCGAATTTGAGGAATTCGCGGTTCATAACCGCTACAAGGGCTACCGGTCCGTAGATCCGTAACCTCCACACTGGCCCGGTGGATTCCCCCAGATTTGGGCGGGCGGGGAACATGGGAAAAGTTTCCAAAGTGGTAGGCTACTTCGAAGACTGATCGGTGGTTACTCAATGGAAGATCACGTTGCTAGCGTTCGCTGTTCGGTTCAGCTAGCGCGGTGACCCAACGTGTCAGTCTGCAAAAGCATGTTTGGGTAATCCAAGCAATTGATGGCGTTTGAGTAAGTGGTGACCTACCCGCTCTGGCGCTTGGCGAAGATACCTCAACTGTGCAGCTGGGTTTTCGTTTGATGATGACGGTTCAAGAGGCTTCAATGTCCGCAGGTTACACCTGGGATGACATCGCTGAAAAGTATGCCACCCACATTCGCGCTTACGTCCACAAGTTCACCCGTCTCGGCGCTTACAAGGATGACGTCGTCCAAGACACTCTTATCCGATTGAAAGTCCTTCTCGATCAAGGTCGATTGCCGGGCAACATTGACGAGCTCAGCGGGCTGTGTATCGACATCGCCCGGACATACTCTCTCAATCAAATCAGAAAGATGGAACGCCTCAACAGGGTTGGCTCAACGACTGACGACGGTGTGGTGCCTGATCAGTTGGTCGAAGACCAAGAGCGAAACCTCGACCACAACAAGACTGACGCGCAGATTCTCGATGACCTGATAGGCAACCTGCCGACAAACATTGGACAAGTGCTACAACTTCGACGTGATGGTTTGACTATGACAGCCATTGCTTCGAGACTCGGATGCACTAAGAACGCAGTGGCCAAGCGCGAGCGTAAGGGCATCCAGCTCATGAGAAGATTGGCTTACACAGCGTATTGCTAACAACCACGAAGGTGCAGGTTACGCATAGGCCCGTGGACACGAATAAAACCACGAACCTCATGAGGAGTTTCGTGGTTCGCAGAGCTGTTGGACGAACACATAGAATCTGTCCCGTGTCTAGCTGGCTCTACCTTAGTGGCTTCTGGCCTTCTTAGGAGCTTGTTAGCCGTTTGCGAGCCTTCTTAGTTCAACTCGCCCGGAGACGGCGGCTCGATGGCCGGCGCGTCCCTACGATCGACACGCTCGGCATGCTCCCTACAACCGTCAAGCATCGCCTTCAGTCGCTCAATCGTTTCAGGCCTTTCAAGGGATGCAACCTGTAGCTTCCGCATAACCGGATCGATCAGGTTGCGGAGCAGCATGCCGCAGTCTTCCAAGAGAATGCGCAGGTTTTCGTCTTCCAATATTTGCCCTCCGGTTCGTTGCGAATACTAGTCCTGACAATGCAAGTATGCGCCCCGGTTTTCGGCTGTCAAAGAAAACTAGAAAGTTTTCTAGCGTCAGCCAGGTGCGCAGGCCGCTGCGTTGCCGATACGCTGCAGCGGCCTGCGCTTTTCATCTTCCGGCCTGCGTTGCGTTCCTTCGCGCGTTGCGTGCGCGTTGCTGCGCCGGCCTGCAGGTCTGCAGCGGCCTGCGTGCGGGGCGTGCGCGCTCGCCAACAGGCTGCACACCTGCAGCGGCCTGCGCCCCCAGGTCTCCCGGCCTGCTCTCCCGGCCTGCTCTCCCGGCCTGCTCTCCCGGCCTGCTCTCCCGGCCTGCTCTCCCGGCCTGCTCTCCCGGCCTGCTCTCCCGGCCTG
>JBQCJB010000447.1:0-8691 GCA_051953155.1 Aureliella sp.
GACCGGATCGTTCGTGCTGGTGACCTCTTCTTCCAGGTCGGCCAGATCCCCTTCCTCGATCAGTTCCGGATCGAGATCCTCAGCCAAGCCTTCCGCAACATCGTCATCCAAGACTCCGACCGTTTCCTTCGGCTCGTCGAAGTGTTCTTCGGTTGCCTGATCGAAATGGCCGTCGACCAGACCGTCGACTTCGCCTTCGAAACCATCGTCCAGATTCATGCGACCGCGGTAGCTCTTCTTCATAGCAGGACCTCTCTGTGGCATCGAGCAGCTGAACGCGTGCAAGGGGGGAAGTCTCACACGACCAGTCAATCAGTGAATGGCTGGTAGAAAAGCAAGGTCGATACCAAAGAGACAAAACAAAGGTGTTCGCTCGGTGTAAGTTGTTGTGGCAGCTGGGCTTACGGCGGGCGCTTAGTTTGGGCGGGGCGGGCGGGCGTGTCTCCAATATACAGCACTTGTGTTTTCTGCCCGTTTTCGTGTTGCAAAAAAGCAGCATTCCACACGCGCCCGCCTTCACCAGGTCGCCAAAGCGAGCGGCGGCCCAATTGAGGCCTTCACAGCCCTGCGGGTATGCTTGGGGCTGACAGTGAGGGTGACGGTGTTGCGCAGGACGCCGTTCGTCTTCTTCGCCATTTCCAGTCCGGATTAGCCGCCGCACACGCACGCAGGTCGATTTGCCGATGAATCCGATGCTCGATCCCTTTGCGCGCGAATCGCTCGACGCGGCTGCGGCGCAGCGTTTGGCCGGTTCGTTCGGCTGCCGCGACCAGGCGGCAGCTGCGGAGAATTTGCAGAAGCTCTTTCAGCTCGGCATCGCTCAGGAGCTGCTGGTGATCTGCATCGAGCAACTGCTAAAGATTCTGCCGACTGCTCCAGACCCGGACCGCGGGCTGGCCAATCTGGTGCGTTACATCGAGGCATCGCGCTCGCCGCAGGCGCTGCTGGCCCTGTTCGAGCGCGACGAGCTGGCTTTGCCGACCCTCATGCGAATTCTGGCCGCCAGCCAAAGTTGGGCCGAGCAACTGATCATCGACCCCGAGAGCTTTGATTTGCTACGCTTGACTGAGGGACTGCCCGTCTCTCGAGGGATTTTGGTCGACGAACTGGCTAACGAGATTTCGTCCAGCGTCGATCCGCAGCAAGTCAGCCGGAGCCTGCGGACCCATAGGCAGCGTGAGACGATGCGCATTGCCTTCGGCGACTTTATCGGCGCGCTGGCCCTGGAGACCGTCACCCAGCAATTGTCGGTATTAGCCGAAGCCATCCTGGAAACGGCAGTCACCGTCGCTCGCCGCGAGGCCCTGGCCCGGTTCGGACTGCCACTGAACGCGGAGGGCCAGCCCGCGCGCTTCGCCGTGATCGGCTATGGCAAACTGGGCGGCAACGAATCGAGTTACGCGCCGGCAATCGATGTCTTGTTCGTCGCCGATGCCGTCGACGCGTTCCAAGGCCGGCGGGGCGTCGCCATCCACGACTATTTCGAACGCGTCGCCAAGCGGGTGATGCAACTGGTCTGCGACGGCGCGCAGCAGCCGGGACATTACGTGCTCACGATGGACTTGCGGCCCGACGGACAGCGGGGGCCTTTGTGCGCCGTAGCCGACACGGCCGTGCGCTATTACGAAAACCAAGGGCAGACGTGGCAGCGGCAGGCGTTTATCAAAGCCCGACAAGTGGCGGGCGACATGTCGCTCGGCTCCGAGTTCCTCGCGCAGCTGCAGCCATGGATTTACCGACGTTACCTCAGCCGAGCCGACATCACTGAAATCGTCGCCCTCAAACGGCGGCTGGAAAAGCGCGTGGCCGAAGGCGAGTCGCCCCAGCCGAGCGTCAACGATCACCCGGGAGGCGTCCGTGACATTGAATTCCTCATCCAGTATTTGCAACTGCTCAATGGTGGTGAACTGCCGGAAGTTCGAACCGGCAATACGCTCGACGCGATCGCAGCCCTGGAGCGAACCGGCTGCCTGACCGCGCAGGAGCGGAGCGTCTTGGAGGATAACTATCGGTTCTTGAGGCATCTCGAACACCGCTTGCAAATCGTCTTTGGCGAAACGGCCCAGAGCCTGCCTGAGACCGAAGTGGACCTGCGCCAGTTCTTGCTCGCGTCAGGATTTGAAGCGGCCCAAGGCCAGCCCGACGTTGCGGGGCTAGCCAAACAGCTGAGCGAGCGCACGCAGCGAAACTCGCGCATCCTCAATCACTTGCTGAGTGAAACGTTTTCGTCGGAGTCTGGCGAGGTTGCGCCAGAGACCGATCTGGTTCTCGAACTGGCGCCGACGCCACAACGCGTCGAGAGCCTGTTGGCCAAGTACGGTTTCAGCGACCGCCAGGCGGCGTTCCGCCAGCTGTCGGCTCTAGGCCAGGAGCAAGTAAGTTTTCTCTCCTCCCGCCGTTGCCGGCACTTTCTCTCGGCCATCGCGCCGCGACTGCTGGCGAGTTTATCGGAGACGCCCTCGCCCGATCAAACGCTCGCCAACCTCGAACGCGTCAGCAGCAGTCTCGGGGGAAAGGCCGTTCTATGGGAGCTGTTTCAGGCCAACCTGGCCGCGATGAACTTGTGCGTGCGGCTGTGCGCCTCGAGCCCCTATCTAGTCGGTATTCTCACATCCAATCCTGGCATGATCGATGAACTGATCGATTCGTTAATGCTCGACCGCTTGCCCGGCACGCAGCACATCGACGCCTTGCTCTCCGATCTATGCCGCGGGGTGGACGAGCCCGGAATCGTACTGCACAGCTTCAAGAACTCGATGCATTTGCACATCGGCGTTCGCGACGTGCTCGGCAAAGACGAGATCGTCGACACGCATCGCGCGCTGTCAGACGTCGCCGAAGCCTGCCTCAAGCAAGTGGTCGAGCACGAGTACCACCGCTTGATCCAAAAGTTAGGCGTGCCGACGATCGCTGCAGGGGCGCGAGCGGGCGAGACAGCTGAACTGGTTGTGCTCGCCGTTGGCAAACTCGGCGGCCGAGAGCCGAACTATCACAGCGACCTGGACGTGCTATTTCTCTTCGAGGGAGAGGGGAGCACGCGTGGTCTCCTGCCGCAACGTCGCCACGATTCGATCTCCAATCGCCAGTTCTTCAACCAGCTGGCCCAGCGCGTCGTCAAGTCGATCACGCGCGTCGGTCCGGCCGGGCGGCTGTACGACCTGGCCGCGGGGCTACGGCCGCTCGGGGGTGGCGTCGGGACCGCCGAGTCGATCGACGATCTGCAGAACTACTTCTGCCAGGGCCCGGCGCAGTTGTGGGAGCGGCAGGCCTTGTGCAAGGCGCGGCCGGTTTGGGCTAGCCCGGCGATTCTGCCGCGCGTGACCGAGTCGGTGCGCGGCATGCTGACGGCGCTGGAGTGGAAGCCCGAATTCGCAGCTGACATCCAGCGGCACCGCCTGCGGCTGGAACAGGGAGCTGCATCGACGAACATCAAACGCGGCAGCGGCGGGACGCTGGACGTCGAGTTCGTTGTCCAAATGTTGCAACTGCGCTACGCGCGGGGGGAGCCGAGCATCCTGGTGCCTGGAACGCTCGACGCCCTAGCCCAGTTGGAGAAGGCCGGGTTACTCGAGCCGGCTCAAGCCCAGCGGCTGGGGGCCAATTACCGCTGGTTGCGGCGAGTCGAGTCGGGGCTGCGGCTGATGAATTTGCCGGCCCGTCACGACCTGCCCAGTGCGGCCGACCAGCTCGACCAGCTCCAGTTTCTGCTGCAGGGCTCGCACGAGCGCGCCGCTGCTGCCGCCGCGGAGCCGGAAACGCCGGACGAACCGGCCCCTGGCCAGGCCGGCGGCCAGCGGCATCCGCTGGCCCGGACGTGCATGCGCGTCCTGGACGAAAACCGCCGCATCACCCAAGCCATATTCGCCGCAGCCGGCCGGTAGTATTTGCGCCAGCGAGTTGCAGTGGATGTAGGGCTGGATTAAGGTGAGAGAACGGCGCATGTTCTTGTTTTTCGCGCTCCACTTGTCGGCTCAACTCATTCAGCAGGGATTTACGATGCGGAGCAGTTGCATCCACCGAATTCTGACGACCTTGGCGTGCTCGGCGGCCGCGCTGACGATCGTCGTTGCATGCGCCTCGACCGCCTCCGCACAGGCTAACAACAACGCCAACAACAACGCCAATAACAACGCGAACAACAATAACAACACGACTAACAATATCGGCTTGCAACCGGCCGGTGTCGAAATCGACGCCGACGGCGTGTTGCGGGTAAAGTTCAACGATCCGCAGGTCACCGCCCAGCGGGCGATGGCAGCGCGACAGCAGCTGCCGCCCAATCTGGCTAGCCGCAGCAAACTCCGCAAGATCTCGCTCAACCGGCTTGAAAAGCAGTTAGCGCAGGATCTGGCCGCAGGCAGCAAACCTCAGGATGCGATGCTGGCTCTGGCCGGACTGACTCGGCTGGAGTACGTCATGCTATATCCCGACAGCGGTGACATTGTCATCGCCGGACCGGCCGAAGGCTTTGTGGCCGATTCGACCGGCCGAATGGTTGGCATCGAGTCGGGCAGCCCGACTTTGATGCTCGAGGATCTGGTCGTCGCGCTCCGCGCGTTTCCGGCCGAGGGCAAGTCGAGCAACGTGATCAGCGTTTCCATCGATCCGACCCAAGAGGGTCTGGCCCGCATGCAAGCCGCGCTGAGGCAGCTCGGCGGCGTGTTCCAAGGTCCGCAGCAAGTTCCGGTCATCGCGGCCACGCTACGCCAAAGCCTGGGACTGCAGACCGTCTCGATCCGCGGCGTTTCTCCGAACACGCACTTCGCCCACATCCTGACCGAAGCCGACTACCGCATGAAATTGATCGGTATCGGGTTGGAATCGCCGACCGTGCCGCTGGTGACCTACGTCGCTCGCATGTCGGCGGCCAACGTGCCTTCCAACGCTTTGATTCGTTGGTACTTTGTGCCCGATTATGAATCGCTGGCCGTTAGCGAGGATGGGCTGGCAATGAAGATGGTCGGTCAGGGTGTCAAACTGATCGGCGAAGATGAACGCGTCCGCGCCGATGGCTCGCGCGATAGTTCGGCTCGTAGCAATCCGGCCAGCAAGGCGTTTACCACCGACTTCACCAAGAAGTACACCGCGATCGCAGCGACGAATCCAATTTATGCACAGCTGCGAAATCTGATGGATATGTCGATCGCGGCCGCTTACATGCAGGATCGTCACTTCTACGATCAGGCCAACTGGGACCTGGGCGTGCTGGGCGACGAATCCAAATTCGCTGTCGAAGTCCTGCCGGCACCGCGGCAAGTCGAGACGGCTGTCAACGCCTTCATGAAGGGTAACCGCCTGGTCACCCCGATCGGCGGTGGCGTCGCCATCGAAGCCCGCAAGGCGCTGACCGAAGAGCATCTCCGCAAAGACGATGGCACCATCCAATCGCAGCGGAGCAAGATCTCGCTGAAAGACATCCCGGCCGATCAATGGTGGTGGGATTAATCGCCTGAGTTAAAACCGGCCCCTTCCAGTGCGCCGGCCGTGATCTGTGTGCGGCCGGCCTCTATCACCCTCAGCTCGGGCTGCTTTCGCAACGTCTTCAGCGACGCATCGGTGACCGCCGTTCCTTCGAGTCCGATGCCCACCAGTTTGCGAAACTTCGGTAGCGTTTTTAGCTGAGCGTCATCGACCGGGCACCCAGCCAGTTGCAACTGTTCCAGATTCGGCAGGCCGCCCAGCTGCCGAAGCAACCGCGGCTGGTATTTCTCCGGATTGAGCTGAGCGGCATAAACCATCTGCGTAGGCGCGCGTTTGAGGAGTCTGGCGCCAGCCAATGAGAGCTGGAAAACGGCTCGCCGGTTGTCGTATGCAATGCCCGCCACGCGTCCGCTCTGTCTGGCAAAGAACGCCTCCTCCGACAATCGCTCCAGCGCGCCAGAGGAAGTCTTGGCCCAGAACTCGTCCCCTAGCCACGCTCGCGGGTCCGCCACATGCAACTTCCAACCGGGCTCCGCCGCGCGCGCAAAATATTGCCGAATCAACCGCCTCTCATTGGGAAAGGCGACGTTCAATTCGGCCCAAGTATCGATCTCTCGACAGCCTTGGGGCGTGGTTACCAGTCCGCGTGGAAGATTGTCGGAATAGAGTACGAACGCGAAATAGTGATCGATCCAGCCGATGTAAAAGCCGGCAGGTAAGGCCAGCATGGCAATCGCCGTAGCCGTTTGTCGTGACGTAGCGGGCCATGGATTGAGCGTCTGCCACAGCAACCAGGAACCGACCGAGGCCGTCGCCAGATTCCAGGGAATGACCGTCGCGTTCCAGTCGACCATCAACGGCGAGAGCACGAGCGAGATTCCCAAATGCAACGGTATGCTCAGCAGCAGCGCCCAGCGGGGCACCACAATCGCTGCGATTCCCAAGGCGATCTCAAACAGTGCCACTGCCCAAGCCAAGCCGCGGTAGACCTGGGCCGCATCCAAGTGCAGCTGGGCAGCCAACAGCCAGGCCTGCTCGCCGTGCCAATCGGGCGAAACCAGTTTATGCACTCCCGCCCACAGCCAAAGCGACGCCAGAAACCAGCGACCGAACCAGCGCACCTCGCGATGGACCGAGGTTACCAACAAGACAGCGATGGCCAAAAATTGTGGCTGAGTCCGCAATTGATCGAACATGCATGCCACCGCCAAGAGTACTGCGTGGCAAACGCTGCCAGGCCGCGGAAGCGCTAAGGCAAGCATCAGAGAGGCGACCAAAAGGGTCGCAAACGATACCTGAGGCAGGCCGTCCCAGGCAGGCAGATTGGGAACGTTGGATCGCGCCTGCCATAGCGACCAGGTCGCCAAGATGGTGACCGCCTGCGCGAAAACGCAGACGATCGCACATAGAAACGCAGCGCGTCCAATCCGCCGCGGACCCAGCTCTGCTTTCAAGAAACCTACAGCGGCTTTACCAAAGGAGGGACTCGACGCCGTGCTGAGGGCGGGCACGGTCGTCGACCGTGGTGGATGGCGCCGGACTGGTTGGGTGTCTTTCAAGGCCGACTGGGCCCTGCTGTAGTGGACCTTATTGGTTGATCAGGCCGGTCTTGACCGCCCAAACCGCTGCCGCGGTGCGGTCGGCCGTGTCGAGCTTGCGCAGAATGTTTTGCACGTGCTCTTTGACCGTCTCGACGCTGATGTCGAGCGAATTGCCGATCTCTTTGTTGCTCAAGCCCAGCGCGATGTGCCGCAGCACTTGCAGCTCGCGATTGGTCAGCGGCACGTCCTTGGAATCGCTGCGGTCCTTCCGCTTGGACATCGTGGCTTGCACGCGCTTCAGAATACTTTGCTCCGGTGGACGCTCGCGGCCGGCGGCGCGGCGAATGGCGTCGAGCATCTGCGAGCGACTCGAATCCTTCAAGATGTAGTCGTTCGCGCCGAGCGCAATGGCTCGGGCGACGTAGGTGGGATTGTCGTACGTCGAGATCATGACCACCGGCAGGTCAGGCACCTGCACCCGGATCTGCTCCAGGGCCGTCAATCCGTCTTCGTCCCCCATGCGCACGTCCAGCAACAAGCAATCTGGCTTGTGCTGCTGCGCCAAGGAGACGGTTTCGGTAACATTCGCGGCCAGACCAACAATCTCGACATCGCTGTTGCCCAACAGCGAGCCGATGCCGCTACGCACGACTTCATGGTCATCAGCCACCACTAAACGAATCGACATCTTTTGCCCTCACAAAAAGACCGGTGCGTCCCCAACGGTATTATTCGCCTACTTCAGCGAGTATTCTTTACTATACGTTGCCCGAACCCGGCTGGCCGGACCCGCGCAACGGGCCCCCCCAAGATAATCCACAAAGTGCCTTACAATCCTACTACGATTTCGATACCCGGCCAGCCCCGCAGGGGCCCCGCCCCCACCTAGCCCACGGTTCGCCCCACTTTTCAATCGCAAAACGCTAGCAAATTGTTAGGCGGATTTATCTGCCCAGACCGACTTGCTAACGGCTAGCACAGGCCTGGAGTGGCTTCTCAGCGACCAATCGAGTGGCATGTGGCGAAAATGCAGCATGCAGGTTGCCTGGCTCCAACACGTAACCTAGGAAAGATGTAGCGACGGCGCTGTAAAACGCCGGCGATGGTTCATCTTCCCCTCGTGTAGTTTACGAACGCCGCTGAGCAGTAGGCAATTCCCCCATGTTGAAATCTTCGCACCGGCATCGCTTGTTGATTGTCGACGACGACCGTTGGCTGCTCGATTCCCTGGTGGCCTGGCTGAGCGATCAAGGTTTTGCGGTCGTCGGAGCAACTACGATTGCTCAGGCCAAGCAACAGCTCAAAAGTGCTGCTTTCGATGCGGGGCTGCTGGACATTAACCTGGACGGCGAGGACGGGTTCGAACTTTTGGCTTGGTGCCGCAAGCACGTCCCGGAACTGCCGGTGGTCATGATCAGCGGTTATGCGGGGCCCGACTCCGGGGCCGATGCGGTTGCGGCCGGGGCCGTTGATCTGCTGACCAAACCGGTCGTCGATCAGGAGTTGCTGTTCGCCCTGCGACGCGCGATCGATCAGTCGCGGATTGCCGACGAGAACAAACGTCTGAAGGCCGAACTCGATCGCCGCGTCGGGATGGAAAACATCCTGAGCCATGACCCGCGGATGCTCCGGATTTTTGACATCATCGACAGCGTGGCCGATACGCGGGCCAGCGTGCTGGTCACCGGCGAGAACGGTACAGGTAAGTCGATGATCGCGCGGGCGATTC
>JBQCJB010000448.1:0-12522 GCA_051953155.1 Aureliella sp.
CCTACGGACGCTGTAATCGTGTCGATGCCCGCCGTGTCGCTGGTCAGCTGAATCGAGGCTCGGCCCGTGCGGTCCGTTACGACCGACTGCGTGCGATCCTGGGTGCCATGGATGGCGAAGTCGATGCGCACGCCTGCCAGCGGCTGGCCATTGCCGTCGGCGACGGCAGCCGTCACGGTGTGCAACGTGCCGACTGGCAGTTCCGCGCTAGCCGGCAAAAGGGTCAGCGAACGGATATCGGCAATGCTGCCCAGCGCCATACCGCCGAAGGTCCCGTATGCATCGAACGGCGCAAATCCATAGACCGAAACGCCCAGTGGAGCATCCGCGCGAACGCGATGCGAGCCAACGCTGATCGGGATTTGAGCACTGGAATAGTCGCTGGTTGCGATGCGACTGAACAGCGGCGCAGCGACTGGGCTGCCGTCGAGAGTGACGCTTCCGATCGCTGACGCGGGTACAACGAGATTGACGAAGTTGATGTCGAACGCGTCCGACGGCGTGCTCAGTGTGATGTCGCTGACGTACTGCTCGTAGGACGGCACCAGCATCATAAATGGGTCGCCGATCGCGCCGTCGAAGGCGGAACTGTTTGCATACTGCGCGACCAGCAGCGGTGCTGAACCTTCGATCAGCGACGCGCTCGTCAACAGCCGCTCGTCGAACTGGCCAGCGTCGAGCGTACGCACCAACTGGCCGTTGATGCGGACCTCTGTGTGGTCCGATTGAGCCATGATGCGGAAGGTGTCACCTCCCGGGCGGCCGGCCAGCGGGACCGTCAGGAACCGCCGCCCCCAAGCGTTTAATGGCGGAAGTTGCTCGAGCAAGTGGTTGGCCGCGACTACGTCTTGCGGAATGCGGGCTGCCGTGTTGCCGCCAAAAACGGAAATCGGCGAAGTGGCGCTCACGCGAGTGCCCGAGAGGTCAGCCAAGAACGGAACGCTGGTATGGAACGTCACCGCCTGGCCACGATCGAGCGTGATAGAAAACGGAACGCCGGCCGGATGCGAACCGATGGCCGCCGACGGTGTGATCGTGACCTGCGTATCGTCGACCGTGCCCGCAATCGTCAGGTTCGTGCCACCGCCAATCACCTAGGTGACCGTGTGGGAGTAACCGAGGACGTAGTACTCGCTGCCGACCGCATCGGTCGGCAGCGCGGTGAACCCCTCGGTCAGCAGCTGCAATTGATCGAGGCCGGTGACGGTGACTTCGTCCAAGGCCGTTACCAAAATCCCTTTGTCGGTGATGGTTTCGGAATCGGACAATTCGACTTGGCTGGGCAAAGCGATCGTCGTCGTCGAACCGCCGGTGACGCTGTAGGAGCGCGTAAAGCCGATGCCGGGAATCTGGACAGTGCCAGAGGTGTCGACCGGTGAACTGATCGACAGGAAAAACGCCGGGTTGTTCGGCGCGAAGGGTTCGCGCAGGTTGGGAGGAAACGCTACGACGAACTCGGTTCCCATGCTGTCGGGTAAGCCGACTTTCGGTGCGCTGGCGTCCTGAATCCGAAACGCATAAGGGCCGTGGGCGTCGAGAGCGAACTGACTGGCGCTGGTCACCAGTGCACGGTAGGTGCCCGTCTGCGGTAGCGACGTTAAAACGTTCGTTGCCGCGTGATCAATGAGAGTTTGGCCATCGGGCTGGATCAGCGTGACGGCCAAAGCCCGCGAACTCGATTCGATCACGTCCAACAGTATCGGCGTGCCAGCGTTGCCCTGGAACTCGAATGGCACGCTCTGGCCGGGAACCAACGTTCCGCTAAGCGTCGTGTTGAGCGTCGCCTGCTCGACGATTTCTGGCGGTATGTCCCAGAGCACGAACTGGTACGTGTTCAAATTCGCCGTGCCTGCTCCATCGATTAGGAGCGTGTAGCGACCGCTTGCCGGCAGGATGAATTCACGGTCGAGGCCTGCAGCGAGCGAGAACGTGACGCTGGAGAAAAGTTCGCCGTTCGGTTCCAAAAGCTGGAATCGCAAGTCGCCGCCTGCCACTGCGGTGAAATCCAGGAAAACGTTTTGGCCGGCGTCTGCCTCGAACTGCCACTGGTCGCGCGCTCCGGGAGTTTCGATCGCGCCGCTGACCGGTTGGCGATAGATGAGCGAGTCCGTGTAGTCGGCAGGCACTTGCCACAGTTGGAATGAGTAGGATGGCAACTGCGATCCGTCGAACGCCGCATGCAAGACCAGCGTGTATTGGCCGGTCTCGGTGAGCGTAAAGCCCTGGTCGAGGCTGTTGGGCAAGATCGAGGTGCGGGTGCTGAGAATCGTCCCGCTCGGCGCGACCACGTCGACGACGAGGTCGCCACCGACCACGGTGGAAAGCGTGAGGAAGTCGAGAAACATTCGGTCGCCGCTCGAACCCTCGAACGTCCAGTGATCGGCTCGCCCGGGCCAATCGAGGGCACCGCTGTTGGTCGTTCCGAGCTGAGCGGTTTGCACATCGGGACCAGGAATGTCGAATATCTGAAATCGGTAGCTGGGGCTGGACGTCGATGTCAGCCGCAGTTTGTAGTTGCCCGACGTCGGCAGCGTGAGCGTACCGGAGTCGAGCCCCGATGCGCGATAGTGTGTCTTCGAGTAAACGAGCTGGCCATCGGGTGCGAAAAGGTCGGATTGAAGCCAATTATCCAGCTCTTGGAAGTTGATGTAGATCTGCTGTCCCGCGATGCCTGGGAACGTCCACTCGGCAGTGCCCTCTTGCGAGGTGAGACTGCCATCGACGACCTGCCCAATTGAGATCACGCCGCCCAAAACGTCGGCCGCAATGTCGGCGGCCGCGGTGGTGCTGCCGTCGATCGCGAGGCCGTCGGGTGACGCGGTGTGGGCTGTCAGGCTGCTGGCGGCGATCGGGCTGCTGGCCAGACTGCCGGTTATCGTCTGCACTGAGAGGCCGGACGATGGGCGCTGCGAGACGATGCTGGCGACCGCGCCACCGCCGGCGAGAACGATCTCCATGCGAGCGACGTGGCTCGCATCAAGCGTGGCGATTTGAAAGCTGTTCGGGCCACGGTCGGCCAGCGACGTCGAGCTGATCAACGCGCCGTCGGTCGTGAAGAGTCGAATCGCCGAACCAGGCTTGTCGATGTCCAGCAGATGGACTTCCGCCAGTCGCACCGGCTGGTCGAATTGAAAAACGAGTGCTCCTCCAGCTTCGTTGGCATCGACGTTTTTAGTGCTCTTCGAAATGACCAGAACGTTCCCGAGAGCATTTCGATTCTCGCCCACGCCGCTGGCTCCGCCGCTCCCCTGCCCTGGCCCGCCGAAACGTTTGTTCGGCGAACCGAGATCGCGACTCGAACCACTGGCCTTGGACGAGTCGAAGATCACAGCCGACTGCTTGTCAGATCGATTGGTTGAAACCGTAATGCCCAGGGACGCAAATTGGTCGGTAATGCGTTCACCGGCGCGCAGTTCCGCTCCCGTAGCGGAATGCTCGAAATCGAGTGTCGGAAATACTCGGCTGGTGTCGGCGACTGCGATAGTGAGACGATTGGAACGTACCACGTTGCCGGCGCTGTCCCGGGCCGTGGCGATTACGCTGTGAGTTGCCGGGCCAACCGCGAAAACATGCGACGCGTGGGCGGGGTCGCCAGGCAGTTCGTCGATCGTCCCATCGCCCCAGGTGATCGTCCACTCGACGGCATGAAAGCCAGGTGAGGAGAGTTCGAGAGTCGCCGCAGTCCCCTCATCCACTTGGCTCGGACCAGCGATCAGCGCGCGACCGTCTTGAGCCTCTTCATCGCAAAAGACGATTTCTGCGAGAGCTTGAGAACTGTCGAGCGTCAGCTCCATGCGGGCCACATTGCGAGCAGCCAGTGGCACCGTCTGCTTTATCAGGCCTTGCGCCGCAGTCGGGTTCGAGCTCTCGACGCGAACGCTTTTGATCAAGCTACCGTCGGCAGCGAACAGACTCACCGTCGCTCGATCGGACGATCGCGTGCGCAGCAAAACAATCTCGTCGAGCATCACCGGAGAATCGAACGCAAAGACGAGCGTTCCTCGCTCGCCGGCGTGCTCCCCGCCTTCGTCTCCTGACCCGGGCGGATGATCGTGATGACCATGGCTGGAATCATGTGAATCTTCGTGGTCGCTGTCGTGACCCTTGCCCCGCGCCAATTCATGCCCGCGGCCAGTTTGATTCCGATGCCGATCGTCGCTGGTGTCCCCCTGATCGTAACGACCGCATGCACCGCCGTGATCATCCTCGCCGTGATGATCGTCGCTGTCATGGGCATCATCGTCGTGATGGCCGTCCCCGCTGTGATGGCCGTCCTCGTCATGGTGGCCGTTTTGGTCGGAGTGGTCGTGGCCACCAGCGGCTTGGTGAAGAATTAGCACCTGGTCGCTTGTCGTTGCGCCGTGAGGCTTGGGGCGGCCGCCGGTCGGCCAGTCGGCTATCTGAGGTTCGAGTTGCGATCCGCGGGCGCTGACGTGTATGCCCCAAGAGGCAAACTGCTCGGCAAGCAACTCCCCTGGCACGAGTGGCGACCCTTGGGCGTCGGTTTCAAAGTCGATCGTGGGCAGACAGCGGCCTTCTTGCGCGTTGACCAGTTCGGCTGATAACGGGGTCAGCACGCGAGCCGAATCGGCTAGCGCCACGGCGATGTCGGTCACGCTGTCGCTGTCCAAGCGGTGAAGCGACAAGCCTACTGGCCGATGGCCGAAGGAGCTGACGTCGATCGAGGACTGTGAAAAGTTGTGCCCGTCGATCGGCGAAGCTAGGCCATTGAACACGAACAGGCGGTCGGCGCCGGAGTCGCTGACGACGATATCCTTCCAGTGGTCTCCATCGACATCGCCGATGCGAATGCTGCTGGCCTGTGCAAACGGTCCAGGTAGCGCTTCGGCGACGAAACTATGGCTGAAGATACGTTCCGGAACGATCGATACGTTGTCGACCGTCGCGGTTGCTCCGGCGCCGGGAGGCTGGCCTACCAGATCGATAAAGAGGGTGGCTTGCTCGCCGGGAACCAACTGGGAGATGTCCAACTGGACGTGGCCATCGGCATACATCACGCCGCTGGCAAGATGAATCTGCGGGGTGCCTTCGATTTGGCCGACAGCATTGAAGAACGAGGTTGCCCCGGCCGCATGGGTTGGCACCAGCGAACCGTGCGCGTCGCCAAGCAACGAGAACTCGAGCGCGTCCGGAATCGCGCCGCTGGCCGCTTCGAGGCCAAGGGAGCGAAGGTCGAGAGAAAGGTATTGCGGATCGGGCGGAACAATAAAACTCTGCGAGAGCGTCGTCAGCAGCGATTGATGCTCCGTCAGTTGTGCCATGCCACCTACGGATTGGACTTCGCCTGCCGGCTGCCCCGGCTGCTGTCCTACACTTTCGACTTTCCAGCCTAGCAGTCCTTCGGAAAAATCGCCGTTGACGATTGGTGGGGTCGCCAGCGGATGAGGCTGGCGTCGGAGCACCCAAGCTTCCGAGCCCGAGGCACCCACCACGTCCCAGTCCCCGTCTTGATCGACATCGCCTGCTGCCAGGCTCCGAATCGCGTCGGCCTTGTGAAGTGTGTCCTCCGCATTGAGACGGAACTCGCGCTCGTCGCTCCCTTCTAGAAAACTAAGCGACCCATCGCGGTGACCGACAACGATGTCGGGACGAGGATCGCCGACGACATCCCCGATCGCAACGGAGATCGGATCCGTGCCACCGCTAGGAAAAGCTTGCGGTGGCAGAAACGTACCATCCCCGCGTCCGTACCAAACAAATACGCGGTTGGCCTGCGTGTCGAGCAGCACGACATCGAGCGCCAAATCGCTGTCGAGGTTTCCGACCGCGATGCCGGCCGCATTGTCATCTGTCGGTTGCCAGCCCGCTCCGGCCGGGGCGGCCAGCGTCGCCGCGAGCTGAAAACCTCCCCGGCGATCGCCCAGGAGAACCTTAGCCGAATCGTTGCCGACGACAACCAGGTCGAGACTGGCATCGGCATCCATCCAACCGGAAGCCATGCCATAGGCGGCGCCCAGTTCCAGCGGC
The DNA here is from genome assembly GCA_051953155.1 of Aureliella sp. Classification (GTDB taxonomy): domain Bacteria; phylum Planctomycetota; class Planctomycetia; order Pirellulales; family Pirellulaceae; genus Aureliella. The sequence goes on from JBQCJB010000448.1 coordinate 5,989, forward strand.
AATGTCTTGGCACTCTGCCAGGAGTTCTCACCGGAGTTTAGCGCGACCGAGAGTTGACCGTCACGTCCCAGCACGACCAAATCCGTCGTCGCATTGCCGTCGATCAAGCCGCTTTCAACAGCGATCGGATGAGCGACGGTATTGAGCGGCTCGCTCGGCAGCGATGCCACCGCCAGCAGCCGGCGCGGCTCGAGCGTCTCGAACAGTCGCTTGCCAAACTTCGTCGGCGTCTTGCCCGTAGTTCTCCTCCTGTCGCCGACTCGCGCTCGTCTATTGGACATGATTTAGTATCTCAGGGTGGTAGGGTCGGGCCTGCGACATCCTAGCCAGCGCGCACTGAGATGCAATGGAGAACAAATGTTCGCGTCCGATAGACTCCATGCCGGTGAGAAGGTGGAGAGTGGCAGAGCGTCGCGCGAATTTGAATCGAGGTACGTTTAATTAGGCGTGGGGACGAGTGGCGGCGCTTGCGCAGACTGACGGAGGATGCGCACGACCTCGTCGTCTTCCACAGTGTCAAATGAGCGGTAGAACTGGCCCACGGCCATGAAGTCCTCGGGTGACCGCAGGCATACCAAGCGATCGCATAATTCGCGAATCGATTCGAGTCGCTCGGGAGGAGCTACCGGGACGGCGACGATCAACTCATGGGGACGTTGCGAACGAACCACGCGCAGGGCTGCAATCATCGTCGAGCCGGTGGCGATGCCGTCGTCGGTCAGGATTACGGAGCGGCCGGTCGTGGTGGCGGCCGGTTTGACCGCCCGGAACAACTGTGTACGCCGCGCGATCTCACCCAGCTGACGCTGCGTCTCCTGTTCAATGTATTGCTGATTGACGCCGGCGATTCGCTTGGCGAAGCTGTTCAGATAGACCTCACCACCCTCGCCGACCGCGCCGATGGCCAGTTCCGGTTGGTACGGTGCCCGCAGCTTGCGCGACAGCACGACGTCGAGTTCCGCGTCCAGCTCACGCGCGAGCACCGCTCCGGTGACGACGCCACCGCGCGGTATCGCCAGCACGAGCGGGTTGCGGAACTGGTAAATTTTCAGCTTGCGAGCCAGTTGCCTGGCACCATCCTCGCGGTCGGCAAACATGTTCTTCGATCCTCCGTCGTTATTCACTAGCTGCTCATCGTCACAGCTCGGTCCAACTGGCCAAGTGATTGAGGAACCATACAGAAGCTAAAGCGGCTACTTGCTCGAGCGCTCCCGGCTCGGGAAAGAGGTGCGTCGCGCCGGGGATGACGGCCAAGCGTTTGACGCAAGTTAGAGCCTCGAGCGCTTGGCGATTGAGTTCGAGCACGGTGTCGTCGTCACCGCCGACAATCAGCAGCGTTGGCGACTGGACCGCGGGAAGATACTCCATCGCCAAGTCGGGGCGTCCACCGCGCGAGACCACGGCGCCGATCGACTTGCCCTGCCGCGAGGCGGCTACGAGGGCGGCGGCTGCACCGGTGCTGGCCCCGAAGTAACCCAGTGGCAATTCGCTGACTCCCGGCTGTGTCCGAGCCCACGCGGCGGCCGCTTGCAGACGTTCGGCCAGCAGTTCGATATCGAACACTTTACGGCGGTCTTCGGATTCCTCTTCATCGAGCAAGTCGAACAAGAGAGTCGCTGTGTTGCCGCGCTGCAGGGCCGCGGCGACGCTTTGGTTGCGAGGGCTCAGTCGGCCACTGCCGCTGCCGTGTGCAAACAGCACCAGTGAAGAGGCCGATGGCGGCACGCTCAGGATTCCCTTGAGAATCCGCTGGTCGAAGGCGATCTCCACCAATCGCTCTTCGTGTCCGGTTCGCATTTGGGGAGCCATCTGTTGTGTCTCCTGCGGAAGATTTTAGGTCGGTTGATGGGCGTACGTTTCGGTTGGGCAGTCGGCCAAACTGCGCACGCTCCCAGCCAGCAACGGCGCGATCGAAACAACCTGCATCCACTCTGGAGCCGCACCCGGCACGCTATCGCTGGTAAGAAATCTCGAGAACTGCGCGGCTGACAGGCGAGCCACCGCGCCGGGAGCCATCACCGGATGCGTAACGACCGCTGCGATTTCACGCGCTCCCGCCTGGCGGAGCGCGGCCGCTGCGCCGCAGAGCGTTCCGCCGGTGCTGGCCATGTCGTCGACGATCACGCAGTTCCGCTCGCGAACATCGCCCAGCACTTGCAGAACGAACGCCGTGTCGGGGCGCGGACGCTGTTTGGCGATCACCGCCAGTGGCGATCCGAGCGCGGTAGCGTACCGCTGGGCGCGCTTTATGCCGCCCGCATCGGGTGAGACGACGACCAAGTCCGGCATGTGCCAGTTTTCGATCTGTGAAACGAAAACGTCATCGGCTCGCAGCAGCGTGGCTGGCATCGGCAGTGCGCTTTCCAGCGCTGGCGCGTGCAGGTCGAGAGTGACCACATGGTCGATGCCGACCGAGCCGAGCAAGCGGCAAGCGACTTGCGCCGAGCGCGGGTCCCCAGGCCCGCTCCGCAGTTCCTGCCGAGCGTATCCAAAGTAAGGCACGAGTGCGATCAGCTGCGCTGCTCCGGCGGCGCGAACTGCATCGGCCAGCAGGGCCAGAACCATCAAGTTATCGTTCACCGGCGGCGATGTCGGCTGGACGATGATTACCGCTTGATTGCGAAGTTCGCCGTCGACATGAACTCGCGTCTCTCCGTCGGCAAACGAAGTCACCGCGGCGCGCGTCACTTCCACTGCCAATTCGTCAGCGACGGCTTGAGCTAAGGTGGGATGCGCGTTGCCGGATATCAGGATCACGTGCCGTTCCTTGCGTTGAAATGCCGTCGAGTGCGCAAACGAGCGCAACTCCAGGCAGCGTTGGCAAACTCTGTGCCGGCAGGCGATAGCGATGGCAACTCGGGGCGGCAACTCTGTGGCACACGAAAAGGCAAACGTTGCGTGGCTGCACCGAACGAATCTTCAAACGCCGCCTGAGATACACCGGCGCGAGCGCGCGGTTATGGAGCACTGGCCGTGCGAAGTTGCACAGTGCGATGCGGGGAGGCGTTCGGGTGTGCGACTATCCTCGAATCGCGATGGGAATGCGTTGACCATCCTTTAAGGCCACCGCGACATAACTGATCTCGGCTTCGGTCAGCTTGACTACTTGCCCCGTGCGTTCGGCCTCGACTTCGACTTGGATCGTGATCGAAGTTTTTCCTAACCGCACGAGCCGCGTCCAAAAGCTGAGCACGTCACCGACATAGACAGGTCGGTGGAAAGCGACGCTCGTCAAGCCGACGGTCACCAGCGGTTTTTGCCCTGAGCCCGATTGACGGATCTCGTGATACGCTCCCACGGCTCCAGCTTGATCGATGTGACTGAGCAGCACGCCTCCGAAGATCGTACCGTGAGGGTTGGTATCGCGTGGCATCATGACGACTTTGAGCGCCAGATGCCGCTCGGCTGCTGATGAGTCGCTCACCGGTTCTCCCTCAGTACGGTTAAGCTCGTTGGCACAAGTAATTCCTGTTTAGGGCACTGGGCTGCTTGCGCGCGAGCGTGGGTCAGCGGCTTTCCGCCAGTTTCAATCCGCTGGCCGGATCTGAGACAGCCAGTTTCAAGGCGCCAGTATGGCGCTTGTCAGGGGTGACGCCGCCGCGAGCGACCAAGAATCTTGCGTTGCCGAGCGGGACGATGCCCAACGAGCAGTCAAACTCGAACCGCTCCACCTTGGTCAGCCCAGCGTCCGCCTTCAGCAAGATCGGCGGCGTCGCGGGCGCCGTTTCGGATTTCGGCTGCGCATAACAGCCGAACCACCAATGGCCGTCGGCGAACGTCGCTGTCTGGATTCCGAGGTGCGTATGTCCGCCACCTAGCGAGTGCTTTTTGAGAAAGCGGAAGTCGCGGTCGAATTCATACACCAAGTTCTCGGTCGCCTCGTTGGGCAAACCGCCGACGACCAGAAACCTGCCGGCATGAAAAGCGATGCCCCCGGCACCGTGAAAAACTTCTGGAGTCGCGTGCTTGGTCAACAGGGAGAGATCATCGGCATTGTAAACGTACACCCAGGAATCGGCGTTGCCTTGGGGATCGTTGAATTTGCCGAGGTTGACCGCCACGTAAAGCTGGCCGTCGACGAAGCAGAGGTCGCCATGATGACTGGCGACGTCCACTTGCCGCAAAATCTTTCCAGCTGCATCGGTCTTCACCAGCTTGGTCGTAAAGCTCCAGAAGATGGCCGCCCGATCGTCGGTGCAGACGCCTTGTAGATGGTGTGAGTAAGAGCCTTCACACGTCACAGGTCCAAAATCCTGCGCGCAAAGCGACGAACTTAGCAGCGCGATGGCGAGTATCGAAGCGAACGTTCTCACAGTGGCAACTCAGCGTAAAGAGGAACGGGGCTGGGGCCTGCCAATGGTAACCCAAGCGCGGCGTCAGCGGCGTTTCTCTGCCAGCAGACGGTTGATTTCGGCGGCGTCCACCGGCTTGACCAGGTGATAATCGAATCCGGCTTCCTTCGAGCGGCGGCGGTATTCCTCCTGTCCCCAGCCGGTCGCAGCCACGATCAGCGTATCTTTGGCCCAGGGCTTTTCGCGTATTCGCCGGCAAGCGTCGTAGCCGTTCAGCTTGGGCAAGCCGATATCGAGCACGATCAGGTCGGGGCGGAAGGCCTCGGCCAGTTCGACACCTTCCAGGCCGTCGTGAGCGGTCCGGGCGTCGTTTCCCATTATCGCGAGCAACATCGCCAGACTTGCCGCGTTGTCACGGTTGTCATCGACGACCAGGATGCGACCTTTGGGAGCCGGCTCGGCCGTGTCAGCCAACTTGTTACCGGTTGGCTCGTCGGTGGTCACGGGCAAACGCACGACGAACGTGCTGCCGTGGCCTGAGCCTTCGCTGTGAACGGTGACGCTGCCTCCGTGGGCCTCGGTCAGCGCCTTGACCAGCGCCAGGCCGATACCCAGACCTCCCTGCGCCCGCTCCAGGCTACGGTCGACTTGCGAGAAAATTTGGAACAGCTCTGGCAGCGATTCCGAGGCGATGCCGATGCCGTCGTCGCGGACCTTCACTACAACTTCGTTGCCCTCGAGCTCGGCGGAGAGGCTGATGTGTCCGCCCGGCTTCGTATACTTGGCGCTATTGTTCAGCAGGTTCCAGAAAACCTGCGCTAGGCGAGTCTGGTCAGCGTGCAGATGAATCGGCTGTCTGGGCAGTGAGACTGAGAGGGTGTGGCCGCTGGCCTCGATTTGCGGGCGGGCTGTCTCCACCCCGCTCTGCACGACGGCGTCCAAGTCGATCGGCGCTTTACGCAGCTCCAGCTTGTTGCGGGTGATACGGCTGATGTCCAAGAGGTCGTCGACGAGCCGAATCATCTGGCCGAGTTGCCGCTCCATCATCTCGCGGGCTTGTGTCCAAGTCGCCGGATCGGTGGTTAGTTTGAGCAGTTGCAGGCCGTTGCGGATCGGGGCCAGCGGATTGCGCAGCTCGTGCGCGAGCGTCGCCAGGAACTCGTCCTTGCGGCGGTCGGCCTGCTGCAGCGCTTCTTCGGCTCTTTTGCGGTCGGTCATGTCCCGCAGAATTTTCGAATAGCCGGTGTGCGTGCCGCGGGCGTCATGAGTCGGCGTCACGATGCCCAGTGCCCAAAAGCGTTCGCCACCCTTGCGGACGTGCCAACGCTCGTCCTCGGCGCGTCCATCGCGTAACGCGCCGCCCAGCTCCTGGGCCGGGATGCCTGCCTGCCGGTCCTCGGGCGAGAAGATCAGCGAGAAGTGTTGGCCTAGCACTTCAGCCTCACCGTAGCCGAGAATTCTTTCCGCCTCGCGGTTCCAACTGGTAATGTAGCCATCGACGTCGAGCGTAAAGATCGAGTGATCTCGGATGTTCTTGACCAGGGAGGTGAAACGCGTTTCCAGTTCGGCTCGTTCGTCTTCCAGCCGCCGCCGTTCGGTAATGTCCTCGAAAGCCAACAAGATCGACTCGGCATGGTTATGGGGCCGGTGGACGCGGCGGGCGTTGAGGAGCATCACCTTCCGCCCGATTATCGGGAAGTCGTGAACCACTTCGAAGTCGTCAAAGGCCGCGTTCTGAGGCAGCACCTCTTCGAGCAATCGCCGCAGGGCCGGGATATCCCACTGGCCATTGCCCAGCACGTACACCAGCTGGCCTTCGGTGACCTCGGGGGAGACCTTGAACGTTCGGTAGAATGAGCGGTTGGCCCGTATTACGCGCAGGCCGGAATCGAGAACCAAGAGCGGCTCTCGGACGGTGTCGACGATATCATCGGCACTAACCGGCAAAGGCGGCGTCGAAGCCGGCATCTGTCGTGAGCTTTCTGGCGACATCGATGCTTATCGGCTCCAGTATGGTAGCTGGCCATCCGCCGGTGAGTGAGCTGACAGAAAATGGTCGCACCTGTGCTGCGCCGTTAAGTCCTATCAGAGCACACCCAGACCCGCCCTGGCAAGCATGGCTGACCCGAAATGGACAGCAGACCGGAAATGGACAGCAGAGCCCTGCTCTGTAGGCGAAGGGACAAAGAAATAGCCCTCTTGCGATTTCTCATAAGTGGCACGCACTGGTGTTTGCGGTCAA
>JBQCJB010000449.1:0-4811 GCA_051953155.1 Aureliella sp.
CGACCTTTGGCTCAGCCAGTCGAGCATCGCCCCCGGATCGAGCATCACGGTGCGGGCGAGGGCCACGGACAATATCACTGTTCGTTCGCTAGTGGTCGACATCGACGGAACGCCTTTGCCGCTGGATATCGACGGACAAGCCACTTTCCTGTCGACGGCTGCGGGCTTTCACACCTTCACTGCGACCGCCAGCGACGCGTCCGGCAATCACGCAACGGTAACCTCGTTGTTGCGAGTTCACGATCCGGCCGATACCGAACCTCCGACGGTGAGGTTGGACGCGCCGCTCGACGGTGCGAGTGTGACTTATCTGACGGATGTCTTCGGCACGATCAGCGACAGCAATCTCGAACGGTACGATTTAGAGTTCTCCCGCCTGAATGCCGATGACTGGCAACCCATCGTCAGCCGTTCGATTGCCGATGGAAACCCGCTGGAGAACGTCGCTGGCTTGATCGGAGTGTTTGATCCGACGCTCTTGCAAAACGACCAGTATCAAATTCGCCTGACCGCCGTGGACATCAACGGCAACACTGGCACCGACATGGCTGTGGTGGACGTCAGCGGAAACGCCAAGATCGGTGCATTGCAGATTCCTTCGAGCGAGGCGTGTCAGGACTGTATGGCGGGCGACGTCGCGATTCCGGTGGCGGGCGGCCCTGCGATTGAAATCCAGCGGCAATACAGCACGCTGACGGTCGATGAGTCGGGCGACTTTGGACGCGGCTGGCAATTCTGTATGGCCGAACCCAACTTGCGGGAAACGGCCCCGCGCAGCCCGTTTGAAGACATCGTCGGTCAATTCGCAGCCGTTCCAATGCGAGCCGGCGACAAAGTTACCATCACGACGCCCAGCTGCGAACGCGTCAGTTTTACGTTCAGCCCGACGCTGCACACCGGCGTTTGGTCGGAGATCGGCTCGAGCGTCTACGACCCGCGATGGGTTCCCGATCCGGGCGTCGACTGGCAACTGTACGGCGAAAGCGATCTGACGCGGCTAACCGGCATCTCCTCAGGCGAGTTCGACCTGGAGGGCTTGCCGCTGCCTTTGCTGCGTTACGGCAGCGATCAATACATCATGGCGGCGATCAGCGCCAGCTACAATCCGCTCGGCTATCAGCTGATCGGCAAAGATGGCACGCGGTATCACTACAGTCAGAGCGAAGGCTTGCTGGATGTTACCGATCGTCACGGCAACCGATTGACGATGACCGCCGATGGGCTGACCAGTTCTTCCGGTCAAGCGGTTCAGTTCCAGCGCGATGATCAAGGCCGCATCACCAAGATCATCGACCAGCAAGGGCTTGAAACGGCCTACACCTATAGTGCCGCTGGCGAACTGATCCGAGTCGAGTATCCCAGCGGTTTGTCCGACACGTATCGCTACACAGCCGACCACTTGCTGGCTGCGATCAACGATGACAACGCCCAGCAACAAATGCTGACGCGGAGCTTCGAATACGATGCGGCCGGACGGCTGAGCGCTACGCTCAATGCCTTCGGTTACCGCAATCCGCAAACGTACGATTTGGCCAACCGCGTCCAAACCAATTTCGATGCGCTCGGCAATGCGACTCGGTACGAATACGATCTCCGCGGCAATGTGGTGCGTGAATGTTCGCCGGGCGGCGACGAAGTCCGCATGGAATACGATGCCGATGACAACCGGACTCGCATCATTGATGAAATGGGCAACGCGACGTCGTTTGCGTATGACGCTCGCGGCAACACGACCCAGGTTACCGATGCCTTGGGCAACACGACGACCTTCGTTGTCAACGCTGCGAACAATGTCGTTTATCAGCGCGACGCCGGAGGAGGCGAATACTTCTACGACTACGACGACCAGCAAAACATCGTGCGCGCCCGTCAGCCCGGCGGTGGCGATTCGCGGATGACGTACGACGCTGCAGGGCGTTTGCTGTCGGTCACGTACGTCGACGGACGAGTGAAACGTTACGAGTACGGCAATTTGGCTTTGCCCGAGCGAATCATCGAACGTGACGGCAGTGTGACCGAGATCCAATACAACGGCTATGGCCACATTCTGTCGATGATCGACCCAGCCGGCGAGAGCCTGTCGTTTACCTACGACGACCAGCAGCGGCCGATCACCGCCACCGACGCCCTCGGCGGCACGACTCATATGTTTTACAACGGACGGGCGATCGAGCGCGTGGTCGACGCGCTCGGGAATGAGACGCGTTACGTGCTGGACGCCGAATTCCGGCCGCTGCAAATCATTCATCCCGACGGTGGCGTTAGCGTCATGGAGTACGACGCCAACGGCCGGCAGGTCGCGGTGACCGACCCCGTCGGCAACCGCTCACAGACGGTCTACCGCCCCGATGGCCGCATCGCCAGCCAAATCGATGCGCTAGGGGGCACGACCACTTACCAGTACGATCCCGTCGGCCGACCGACAGCAGTCACCAACGCCAATGGCCATCGTTGGCAGACGCAATACGATGCGCTGGGCTATGTCACGGCGCTGATCGATCCGGACGGCGGACAGATCTCACGCCAGTTTGACGCGATGGGCAATTTGATTCGTGAGACCGACGCCCTGGGGCGGACGACTTCGTTCGAATACAACTCCATCCAGCGCCCCACTCGAATCGTGGACGCGATCGGCGGCGAGACGAAGCTCGAGTACGCCTGGGATGGCCGCTTGCTCCAGGAAGAAGATGCTCTGGGCAGAGTGCACCGCTACGAATACGACCCGGTCGATCGGCTGACCGTTACTATCGACCCGACGGGCGGTCGCACGGAAAGCGTTTATGACTCGGCCGGCAACCGCGTCGAGTCCATCGACCAGCGCGGAGCCAGCACGCGGGCGGACTTCGATGCGCTCCACCGGCCGATCCGGCTAATCGACGCCAGTGGAGCCGTCACGAGTGTAGCTTATGACGCTCTTGGCCGCGTGGTCCGCTCGATCGATCCAACTGGGGGCGAGACAACTGCCCAATACGATTCCGTCGGCAGGCTGACGGCTGTCACCGATGCCATGGGCGGGGTCAATCGCTTGGCCTACGATCTGGCGGGTAATCTCTTGTCCAGCACCGATGCGCTCGAGCGTCAAACGAAGTTCGCTTACGATGCACTCAATCGTCCTAAGACCAAGATCGATCCGCTGGGAGAGATCACGCGCAGCACCTACGACGCCGTGGGCAACTTGAAATCGCTCCGCGATCCGCTCGGCAATACGACCACGTTCGAATACGATTCGCTCGAGAGGCGGACCGGCACCATCGATCCGCAAGGCTTCCGCACCAGCGTCGAGTACGACGCCGTCGGAAACGTTTCCCGCACGATCGACCGCGATGGTCGCACCGTCGAACTCGCGTACGACCGGCTCGACCGCTTGGTTGAAGAGCGTTGGCTCTTTGCAGGCGAGTTGGTCAATCGCGCGACGTACAGCTACGACGGCGTGGGCAATTTGTTGTCGGCCCAAGACGCAAACAGCCACCTGAGCTTCGCTTTCGATGCGCTCGACCGGCCCACGCGCAGTGAGGCCTTCTCCGTCAACGGTTCGCCACACGTCGTGCTGACATCGACCTACGACGCTGTCGGCAATCGAACCAGCACCAGTGATAATTTCGGCGTCAGCGTCAATAGCGTTGTTGACGACCGGCATCTGCTCACCTCGCGAGTCTGGTCGGGCAGCGGCTTGAGCGAGGCGAGAGTCGATTTTCAGCACGACGCGCGCGGACTACTCTCGAGCCTATCGCGTTATGCATCCACCGACCACTCGGCGTTCATCGGCACTTCCAATTACCAATACGATTTGAAGGGCCGTTTGGAGGATCTGAACCATCGGGGAGCGGCGGGCCAAACACTGGTCGCCTATGCGTATGCCCGCGACGCAGCCGGCCAGTTGACCAGCGAAACGCACCATGGGCACACCTTCAATTACGAGCGGGATGCCAACGGGCAACTACTGCGGGCGACGACTGACGGCATCGAAACGGAAAGGCTTGCCTACGACAGCCACGGCAATCGCACCGGTGCCGGCGAAGTCATGTCCGCCGACAACCGTCTGAGCGAAGACGCGACCGCCGCTTTCTCGTACGATCACGAAGGCAACTTGATCGAAAGCGTCGACAAGACTTCGGGAGAAGTCCGGCGTTATAGCTACGACCATCGCCATCGTTTGGTATCTGCGACCAGAAGCAGCCCCGCAGGCGTGTTGCTCAGCCAAGTCGACTATGTGTACGACGCTTTTAATCGGCTCGTCGCCCGCAGCATCGATGACGACGGCGCAGGCCCGCGAGAGAGCGTCACGACCTTCACTGCGTACGACGGCCAGAACGCCTGGGCGGATTACTCGGCCGACGGGTCCGTGACTGCGCAATATCTGTTCGGCGACGGGATCGATCAGCTGCTGGCCCGCTGGCGGCCGGCGGAGGGTACCGCTTGGTATCTGACAGACCATTTGGGATCCGTGCGCGATATCGCCGCTGCCGATGGTCGGATTATCGATACGATCGAGTACGACAGTTTCGGCCGCATCCTATCGCAGACCGATCCCCGAGCCAGCGATCGGTTCGCCTTTACCGGGCGCGAGTGGGAAAGCGAGCTGGGTTTCTACTATTACCGCGCCCGCTTTTACGATCCGGCCACCGGTCGCTTCCTCAGCCAGGATCCGCTCGGGTTCGCGGCGGGGGATACGAACCTTTATCGCTACGTCGGCAATAATCCGCTCGACTTCGTCGATCCTTCCGGCAATTTGGCGTTGGTCGAATGCGCTCTGTTGCGGCAAATTCAGACGGTCGTCAACGTAGCTTGCCCCGTCATGAGGATGGCGTTCG
>JBQCJB010000450.1:0-5913 GCA_051953155.1 Aureliella sp.
AGTTGGAGGCCTGGCTGGCCAATCCGATCGATCGCTTCGTACTCGAAAAGCAGTTGCAGCACGGACTGACGCCTTCTCCGCCGGCCCCGCGCGATGTGCTGCTGCGCCGCTTGGCGCTGGACATTACGGGATTGCCGCCGACGCCGGAGCTGGTCGACGCATTTTTGGCGGACGAACGTCCCGACGCGATCGAGCGGATGGTCGATCGGCTATTGGCATCGCCCGAGTACGGCGAGCACTGGGCGCGGAAGTGGCTGGATTTGGCGCGCTATGCCGATTCGGCCGGATACGCCGACGATCCGCCGCGCACGATCTGGGCATATCGCGACTGGGTCATCCGCGCGATGAACTCGGACATGCCCATCGACCAATTCACCCGAGCCCAATTGGCCGGCGATCTGATGCCGGACCCCACCGAGGACGATCTGATCGCGACTGCCTTTCATCGCAATACGCTGACCAACAACGAAGGGGGAACGAACGACGAAGAATTCCGCAACGTCGCCATCGTCGATCGCGTCAACACCACGATGGCCGTTTGGATGGGCGTGACGTTCAGCTGCGCCCAGTGCCACACGCACAAGTACGATCCGTTTACACAAGCGGAGTATTTCAAAATCTTTGCGGTCTTCAACCAATCGCAAGATGCCGATCGCCGCGACGAGAGCCCGGTGCTGGAGGTCTTTACACCCCAGCAGCGCGAGCAGCGTCGGGCCTGGCAGGAGCGGGCCGATCAACTGCGGCGGCAACTGCAGGAGATCACTCCCGAGATCGAAGCCGAATTCGCCGCCTGGTCCCAAGATTCCCGGCCGCCACACTGGCAGACGCTCGAGCCGAAATCGTTCAAGGCCCGCACGAATTCCGAAGCCAGCTGGGATGAGTCTGGCCGCATCCGCGTCAAACCGATGCAAGACAAAATCGTCTCCGACACCTACTCGCTCGAGCTGACCGTGCCCGCGCTGCCCGCAGGCCGAACCATACAGGCGATCGGCCTGCGAACCCAACCCGATAAAGAGCTGCCGGGCAAGGGCGCCGGTTTTGGCGGCGGCAATTTCGTCCTGACCGAAGTCCGAGCCAGCGTTGCACCACAATCCAACGTCGCTCGCCAAGCCCGCTGGGCGCGCATCGAACTGCCCGGCAAGGACAAGATACTGTCGCTGGCCGAAGTGCAGGTCTTTTCGGGCAACACGAATCTGGCTCTCAAGGGCAAGGCCACGCAGAGTTCGACCGACTACGGCGCCGAGGCCGCGCGAGCGATCGACGGCCAAACCAACGGTCAGTTTGAACGCAATTCGACGACGCACTCGGCCAAGTCCGCCGACCCATGGTGGGAAGTCGACCTCGGTTCGCTGCGGCCGATCGATCGCGTCGTCGTGTGGCACCGCACCGACAACGGCTTGCAGTCGCGGTCCAATGGACTGCGCGTCTTGCTGCTGGACGAAGACCGCCAGCCCGTCTTTTCGGAAACGATCGCCAAAGCGGCCAAGACGAACCAAACGCTGGATGTCAGCGGAGCCGTACCGGTCAAGTTGGCAGCGGCCTATGCCGATTACGAACAACCCGACTTCCACGCGTCGGCGGTCATCGATTCGGAGAAGGGGAGCGGCTGGGCCGTCGGCGGTCAGATTGACCGAGAACACATTTTGACCTTGGTGCCTGGCGAACCGATCGACCTCGCCGAGGGTGGCACGCTGCGTCTGGAGTTGGCACACGAGTCGGCCCACCGCGACCATCTGCTGGGCAGCTTTGAAATCGTCGTCAGCCTCGACGCGTCCGCGGCGCAGTGGGCACAGATGACCAACGATCAGCGCGAAGCGGCGCGCAAAACCGCCGCAGAGCGGACGCCAGCCGAAACGCGGTCGCTGGTCGGCTACTTCGCGGAACACCTCGCCCCGGCCTACGCCCCACAGCGTCAGGAACTGGCAGCGATCGACAAACAGCTGGCCTCCTTGAAACCGGAGACCAGTGTCCCGGTCATGCGCCAGCGGCCCGCCGACCAGCAGCGCGAAACGTACGTGCAGCTGCGCGGTAACTACAAATCGCTGGGCGATAAAGTCGAGCCTGGTTTGCCCAAGGTCTTTCACAGCGGCCCCTCGGGTCCAGCGCTCGATCGATTGCAGCTGGCCGATTGGTTGGTCGCTCCCGAAAATCCCCTGACTGCCCGCGTGTTTGCCAACCGTACCTGGGAGGCTCTGTTCGGGCTGGGCATCGTGCGCACGAGCGAAGAGTTCGGCTCGCAAGGCGAACTGCCTAGCCATCCGGAATTGCTCGACTGGTTGGCCACCGAGCTGGTCGCACTCCAGTGGGACAGCAAGCTCCTGCTGCGCTCGCTGGTCTTGTCGCAGACCTACCAACAGACCTCGGAGGTGCATCCAGCCATGCTGCACGCCGATGCGGATAACATTTGGCTCTCTCGCGGTCCGCGCGTGCGTCTGACCGCCGAGATGGTTCGCGATTCGGCACTGGCAACGGCGGGTTTGCTCAGCCACAAACGCTTTGGCCCGCCAGTGCGCCCGCCGCAACCTTCGCTCGGTCTCTCGGCAGCCTTCGGCAGCAAGACCGACTGGGAACCCAGTCAGGGCGAGGATCGTTACCGCCGCGGGCTGTACACGACCTGGCGACGTTCCAATCCGTATCCCTCCATGGCCACCTTCGACGCGCCCAGCCGCGAAGTCTGCACGCTGCGGCGCGACACGACCAACACGCCGCTGCAGGCGCTGGTGACGCTGAATGATCCCGGCTTCGTCGAAGCCGCTCAGGCGTTGGCTCGCCGCGTCGTCCTGGTCGAAGCGGCTGATCGCGGCGACCGTGAGAGACTCCAGTTGGCGTTCCGACTCTGCACGTCCCGCGCTGCCGACGATCGCGAAGTGGCGGCGCTCGAAACGCTGCTTCGCCAGGCCAAGGCACAACTCGGCGAGCAGCCCGAGGACGCCAAGAAGCTGGCCACCGAGCCGCTCGGACCTTTGCCGCCCGGGGCCGAACCGGTGGAACTGGCCTCGTGGACGGCTGTGTGCAACGTGCTGCTGAATCTCGATGAAGTGTTGATGAAGCGATAACGCCTTCGCCACCCCCACGCCGCGCCCGCGCGTCGCGTCTATGAAAAAATTGGTCCTGACTGTGCACTAGCGCTGTCGGAGCGGGCCGAAAAAACTTGAAAAGGACAAGCGATGCGCAGTGGTGTGCTCAGTCTTGGAATGGTTCTGCTGGCCTCGATGGCCGCGGCCAGTGTCGCGTCGGCCGAAGACAAGGTTGTCTGGCACGGTTATGACCAGTTGAATTTCAAAGTCGATGGCCGCGACTGCTTGCTGGTCGTACCCAAAGAGGTCGCCGCGGGCAGACCCTGGATTTGGCGAACGGAGTTTTTCGGTCACGAGCCGCAAGCCGATCTGGCCTTGCTCAAGCACGGTTGGCACGTGGCCTACATGAACGTGCAAAACATGTACGGCGCGCCCAAAGCGCTCGACCACATGGATCACTTCTACAATTTCCTGACCAGTCAACACCACTTGGCCGAGAAGGTCGTTTTAGAGGGCTTCAGCCGCGGCGGCTTGTTTTCGCTGAACTGGGCTGCCCGCCATCCCAATCTCGTATCGAGCATCTACAACGATGCACCGGTGTGCGACTTCAAGAGTTGGCCCGGCGGCAAAGGAGTCGGTCCAGGCTCCAAGGCGGATTGGCAGCGATGCCTGGCAGCCTACGGGCTGACCGAGGAACAAGCGCTGGCGTATCGCCTAAACCCTGTCGACAATCTGGCGCCGCTGGTTCAAGCCAAGATCCCGCTATTGCACGTCTGCGGCACGGCGGACGAAGTCGTACCGATGTCGGAGAACACCGAACTGCTGGCCAAGCGGTATCGGGAGCTGGGTGGCGAAATCACGGTCATCGCCAAAGAGGGCGTCAAGCATCATCCCCACAGCCTCGAGGATCCCAGTAGAATCGTGCAATTCATTCTGAAGCATTTTTCGCCCTCGCAAGAACCTTGATGCCTACACTCGTGTTGACTGGCGGAACGGTCATCGGGCCGGATCGCCTGATCGCCGACGCGGTCGTCGTTTGCCGCGATGGTGCGATTGCCTCGATCGAACCAGTGCACGCGCCGGCCGACGACGGCGCCCGTCGATGGCCCGACGATGCCCAGGTCATCGACGCTCGCGGCGGCTACATCTCGCCGGGCTTTGTCGACATCCATGTGCATGGCGGTGCGGGAGCCGATTTCATGGATGGCACGCCCGAAGCGGTTCGCACCGCCTGCCAGGCGCATCTTCGGCACGGCACAACCAGCATCTTCCCGACGACGACCACCGGCTCGAGCGTGTCGATCCATGCGATGCTGGATGCCTGCCGCCAGGTGATGGAGGAAGATCCGGCAGCGACGATCGCTGGGGTGCACCTGTACGGACCTTACTTCGCTTCCGGCAAAGTCGGTTGCCATGCCGAGCAAGGTCGCCGCGAGCCGCTGGCGGCGGAGTACGAAGCCTACTTCGACAAAGACATTATCGCGATTGCCACCTGCGCCGCGGAACTGGACGGGGCGTGTGAGTTCTATCGAGCCGCCAAGCGCCGAGGATGTTTGATTACTTGCGGGCATTCCAATGCCAGTTGGTCGGAAATGCAGCGCGCGTTCGATGCGGGCATGCGGCACGTCGATCATTTCTGGTGCGCGATGAGTTCGGTGCCGTCGATCCGCCAGCGATTGGGAGTACCGATGCACGGCAGCATGAACGAGTTCGTTTTGATGCACGAAGCCATGAGTACCGAAGTCATCGCCGACGGTTGCCACCTCGCCCCAGAGCTGCTCGAATTCGCCTACCGCATGAAAGGCCCCCAGCGGCTGTGCCTGGTAACCGACGCCAACCGCGCTCTGGACATGCCCCCTGGCGAGTACCGCTTCGGCAGCGCCGACGACGGCACAACCTTCACCAGCGACGGGCGCGTTGGCTGGGCCAGCGGCGGCAGCCTGGCCAGTTCGGTCGTCGGCATGGACCGCATGGTTCAAACGATGCGCCAACAGACCACTGCTTCGCTACCGGATATCGTTCGCATGGCCAGTCTCACCCCAGCCGAGCGCACCGGCATCGCCGATCGCACAGGCAGCCTCAAGCCAGGAAAGTCGGCCGACGTTCTCCTACTCAATAGCCAACTGGAAGTCGAACGCGTTTTCGTCCGCGGTCAAGAAGTCGCGTGCGGCCAACGTCTGCCGCACGGAAGTTAGTCGCTTTTTGGTTCTCGATCGCACAATTAGTTTCAGCGCAAGGGTTGCGGCGAATGGCCTTACGCAGGATTCGAATTCGTTGGCAGTGGCTCTGCATCGGCTGCGGGTGGCTGTGCCTACTGCTGCCTACCGCACCAGCGCAGGAGTTGTCGGCGGCAACGGAATCTGACCAAGCAACCAATCCGCGCCCAGCCAGCCCGCCGATCGTCGGTGGCTTCGAACGTTTTGCGCGGCATGGCGATGTCCCGGCCGAGGCCAGTGGGCGGCTCTTGCTGTCCGAGCTCAGCTGCACTGCGTGCCATGCTGGGCAGGCTGACGAGCTGGCTCCGAAAGCTGGCCCGAGACTCGAATCGGCCGGTCGACGGCTGCGGCCGGGTTGGATCGCGGCCTTTCTCAACAGTCCCAATGCGACTAAGCCGGGCACGACGATGCCCGATGTGTTGGGACACCTCGAACCGGCGGTCAGGCAGCACGCTATCGAAGCGCTGGTCGCGTTTCTCGCCAGTCAGCGAGCGCCTTTGCCGGAACTCAAGGCCACTGGCGCCAATCCGGTGCCGCATGAATTCTGGAACAACGGAGACGCCGCTGAGGGCGAACGACTTGTGCATCAGGTCGGCTGTGTCGCTTGTCACGAACCGTCAGAGGATTACGAAGGTGGCGTCAAGACGAACTCGGCGATCGATCGCCTGCTCGAGGAACTC
>JBQCJB010000451.1:0-3487 GCA_051953155.1 Aureliella sp.
GGATCTTGTCGACCAGGAACCCACTGCCATCGGGTTGATCGTCCTTGACCGAGAAGATATCGCGAGTGATTTCGATCAGATAGCTCTGCAGTTCGCCGCGGTTCCATTCGGCGAAGACTTCGTACAGTTCGTCGTTGTTCAGTCCGGCCACATCGCGGAGCAGTTGATAGGCCTCGCAGATCAACTGCATGTCGCCGTACTCGATGCCGTTGTGGACCATTTTCACGTAATGGCCAGCGCCGCGCGGTCCGACCCATTCGCAGCAGGGAATGTCGTGGTTGGGGCCGACTTTGGCAGCGATGGCCTGGAAGATCGGCTTGATCAGCGGCCAGGCTTCCTTGCTGCCGCCGGGCATCATGCTCGGGCCTTTCAGGGCTCCTTCTTCGCCGCCGGAGACGCCAGTGCCGACGTACAGCAGGCCTTTGCTTTCGACGTACTTGGTGCGCCGTTCGGTGTTCTCATAGAATTCGTTGCCGCCGTCGATGATCACGTCGCCCGGCTCGAGATAAGGGAGCAGCTGCTCGATCAAATCGTCGACCGCCGCTCCCGCTTTGACCAGCATCATGACTTTCCGCGGGCGTTTGAGGGCGGCGACTAACTCCTGGATCGAATGGCAGCCGACGAAGTTCTTGCCCTTGGCGCGACCGGCGATCAGGTCGTCGACTTTCTCGACCGTGCGGTTGTAAACGGCGATGCGGTAGCCGCGGCTCTCCACGTTCAACGCCAGGTTCTCGCCCATCACCGCCAAACCAATCAAGCCGAAGTCGCACGTCGCAGTCATAACGAAAGTTCTCGCGTTGGAAAAAGAGAAGGGAAACACCACTTCCATCGAACAAATCGCCAGTTTAGGTGAACCATTGGCGATGGAAACACCCGACCCGTCCTCCGGGCAGTGAGAAAGCGATCATTTCGCCACAATTAGACAAGTACCCTGGAATTGCACAAGTTGTCCGGCTGTCCCAGCCGATACAATCGATCTGCTCACCTTGACGCTTCGCAGCGATAGGGATAAAAAGCGGTACTCAGGTCGGCGCTGTAGCCAAGTGGCTAAGGCAGTGGATTGCAAATCCACCACACGTGGGTTCGACTCCCACCGGCGCCTCTCGCAGAGCTTTGAGCTTGACGCTTCGAGCTTTGCAGCGGCAAAACGAAAAAGGCCAGCTCCCTGAAAAGGAACTGGCCTTTTTGCATTGTCAAACCTGACGCGGTGATCCCCACCTGGGGCAGTGATCTTCGCGCGGAACTATCGGCAAGCCGACGAGCGGCTGGAGGAACTCAGTTTGCCTTGGACTTGCTGCGAGCCTCGCGCAGTCCGCGGCTGAGGATATCGCGCAGCAGCGGCGAGTAATCTTCGTACTTGGCTTCGTCCGGTGCGCCGGCGGCGTACTGGAAAATGGCATCCCGTGGCTTGGGGCTCAAGGCGATCAACGTGCTGCTGACCGTGCCGTAGTCGGCGCCGCGAACGATCATGCTCGGGCGTCCGCCGGGCGTCGGCGTGCGAGCGAAAACTTTGCTGGCCACCGCCAGGAACTTCACCGGCGAATCGAGCATCTGTAGGGTCAACAAGCGATGGGCCAGGCGAACGCGTTCATCGGTCGGGTCGTTCAAGTTCTGGTTACCGATGATGTTCAAACCGTCTTCCAATGGCAAAACTTCCTGCTCGGTGTCGCTGTGCACTGCCCAGCCACTTTCGCCATCGCATATGATGAGATTCAGCGGCTCGTACCGATTACTGGTCAGCTCTTCCATGGCCTTGTCGACACCCTTGCGAGCCGAAGGCGCCCGCAGAACTTCGCGAGCCAGCAAGCCGCGGCTACGCAGTCCCAACGGGTCGACCGCCGCTCGCCGCACACACATCCCGACAAATAAACCGTGTTGATTTACCCCTAACCAAGTGCCGCCAACGCGCTGATCTAATCCGCACAGCACTCGCGGCTTTCCCGACTGAATCGATGGTGAATGGGCAGGCCTGTCGTAATACTCCTCTCTATTTGCTGCTACAAGAATTGGGCTCTCCGGAACCAAACGGTAGAGGACGGCCAACAAACACATTGGTTTACATTTTCTTTCAAGAGGTAGCGAAGCTGCCACAGTCGGTCGCATTAACGTTTGCCTCTGCGGCCAACTCTCGATCTCACTAATTTATCCGCGAGATTACCCCTCAAATACCCTCCTGTGGGTGGTTTGCAGTGCTTTCTGACTGCGATTGTTGTCAAAACGACCGGCAGATTGCTGGTTTGGCGGGCTGCGTAGCCTGGCAAGTGAGCCGGGGGCGCGGTGCGGGCCAGGATTGAGGCTTTGGGGGTGCTTCAGACCCCTCACCCCCGGCCCCTCTCCCCTAAAAGGGGCGAGGGGAGAAGAATCAACAAGAGGGTTCTCTCCCTAAAAGGGGTGAGGGGAGAAGAATCAACAAGAGGGCTCTCTTCCCTAAAAGGGCGAGGGGAGAAGAGTCTATAAGAGGGCTCTCTTCCCTAAAAGGGGCGAGGGGAGAGCGGTCAACGATACGGCAATCGCGCCTGAATCGATCTTGCATTTTTGGCGGGGATCAGGGATGAGTGGGGGCGCGCCATTTCGGGGCGTAGGGAGACGCATGATGAAATACAATCGCTTGGTCGCCGGGCTGGCTGCCGCTGCGCTCGGCTGGGTTGCCCTCGCGCAAGCGACCCATTGCTCGGCGCAGCCACCGGCTACACTGGCCGCCTTCGCCGCTGACTCGGCCCCGCCGGTGGGCGAAGAAGAGCCGCTGGCCGAGGCCGACCTGATCTGCGTCGTCGGCACCGAGCACATTCTGGCTGGGGATATGCTGGTATTCGTCGAGCCGATCATCGAAGAGAACCGCAAAAGCATCCCACCCTCTCAAGAAGCCGCTATCCGCCGGCAACTGACACGCCGCTTCCTGCCCCAGTACGTCGAACTGAAGGCGATGTACCTCGAGTTCTTCCGCGAGACGGTCAACAAGTCGGGGCCCTCGGAAATGAAAGAGGCCCGCCAAGGGATCCTGACCAAAGCCAACAAACTGTTCTACGAACGGCAGGTGCCCAACCTGCTCGAGCGGAACAAGGTCCCCGACATCAAGGCCCTTGAGGAGAAACTGCGCGGCAAGTCGATGTCGCTAGCTATGCTCAGGCGGCAGTTCGTCGAGACCGTCTTGGCGACCGAAGCCGAGCGGCGGCACGTACCGGAGGACGTCGAGATCGGTCGTGACGAGCTGCTGCAGTACTATGCCGACCACGCCGAAGACTGGCAAAAGCCGGGGCGAGCCAAGTGGCGGCAACTGACCGCGCGCTTCGATCGCTTCGGCGACAAGGCCGCGGCCAAGGGGGCGATCGAGCTTATGGGCAACGAGATCTTCCTGGGTGGCAAGCCCTTCGAGGCGGTGGCCAAGGAACGCTCGCACGGCTTTACCGCCAGCGAAGGGGGCCTGGTCGACTGGACCACGCAAGGCTCGCTCAAGTCCAAACCGATCGATCAGGCGATCTTTTCCATT
>JBQCJB010000452.1:0-8234 GCA_051953155.1 Aureliella sp.
GGCCGAAGCTGTAGGCGTCGGGCACGCTGGGGGGAACGCCAGGCACGACGATCCCTTCCTGCGCAACATCACCTACCGCGCCAGCGATGGACGGTTTTGCGTGATCGATTTCGAATTTGCCTCGATCATTGGACCGGAAGCGACCTGCGAACCGGTGGAAAACCAGCGCTCCGCGGCCGACGCGCCGCAGCATATTCACTGGTCCGGCATGACGCATCCAGGCCGCTTTCGTCCCAACAACGAAGACACGTTTTTGGCGATCCTGCTCGACAAACGAGGCGTGCGCTATCTGGGCAAAAACGGTGACGCTTCGCTCAGCGAGGCAGACTTCATTTTTGCGGTGAGCGACGGGATGGGCGGAGAACGCTCGGGCGAATTCGCCAGCAAGATCGCGATGGAAAAGATCACCTCGCTGCTACCCAAACAATTTGGACTGTCCGAAGATCGCTTTCTGGCCTACAGCGATTCGATCCTCTTGGAACTCTTCGCAGCCATTCATCGCGACATGACCAAGCTCGGCCGCTTCGACGAGAATTGTCGCAACATGGGAGCCACGTTGACTCTGGCCTGGTTCCGGCGCGGGCATCTGGTCTTTGGACACGTCGGTGACAGCCGCTTGTACCGGCTGCCAGCCGCCGGCGGCATCGAACAGATCTCCGACGACCATACGCACGTCGGCTGGCTGCGGCGCAAAGGAGAATTGAACGAGCGCGAAGCTCGCATGCATCCGCGCAAGAACGTGCTGGCCCAAGCGCTCGGCGCCGGGCACCAATTCTTGAGGCCGCACATCGGAACGATCGACTATCAATCCGACGACCGATTCCTGCTCTGCAGCGACGGCCTGAACGAAGGTCTATGGGATCGGGGCATCGAAGAACTGGTTCGCCACAGTAGCGGCGCCGCCGACGAGACGCCGGTCGCCGAGCGGCTGGTCATGAGTTCGGTAGCCGAGTGCGGACGCGACAACGTCACAGCTGTGGTCGTCCGCACCGACTGAACAGGTCGCGAGGCCTCACAGGCGCGCGTTCATGGGGGCCGCGTCGATAACGCGTGACGACCTGAGGGTTTCAATGATGCGCGGCGACGCGGCCATGGGTAGCGGGCGCTCGCGAGACGGCGGCTTGCCGAGCCGCCGAAGCTGATGCCCGCTGCCACAGCTCGATGATGGCCTCGGTTAACGTGACCCGTTCGGTGCTATGGTAGGGCGAGTCGGCCGGCAGGCCAGCCCGCAAGCGGCGATGGGCTTTGCCGAGGTTGTGATAAGGGAGGCTGGGGAACAGGTGGTGCAGGGCGTGGTACCGCACGCCGACAGGCCCCCACAGTTCGGTAATCCACGGACGATGCGGATAGTTGAGGCTGTCGAGCAATTGCTCTTCGAACGAGAGCTCATGCCCTTCGCCGATCCAGCGATGCGCACCGAGGGTGCGAATGTTGTTGATGGCGATCAGCGTCACGCTCAGCGCGTAGACGTGCAGCCAAAACGGGCTGAAGAGCGTCCCTTCGACGATCGGTCCGCGCAGGACCAGAAACAGCGCCCACAAAAAGCAGGCCGCTTCTTGGATCAGCATATTGCGCCGCGCTCGAGGCCCAAAATCTCCGCGCAGATAGAAGACGTCGACGACCAGCGTACTGGCATGCCGCTCGACCAACTCGCGGACCTGCGGCCATATCCAAGCGATCGGTGTCAGCACCAGAAAGCGAAACAGCGCCAGCGGCGGTACGACCAGCGCCGCGAGAATAAAGCCAACAATATAAATCGGATGCCGGCTGCTCAGTTCGAGGTACTCGCCGTCGTGATCGGTTCCGTAACTCTTGCGGCGATGGTGATCGACGTGCGGGTAATACATGAACGAGGGCACCAGGCAGGGAATGCCACACAGCACATTCCAGGCGATGCGAAACGCGCGGAAACTGTCGCCGCGGAGATGGACCAGTTCATGGATGAAGATGACGGCGCGCATATACAAAATCGCCGCGACGGCAAACATCCCCAACCGCACGCCCCAAAACGCGGCGCCCGAGAGAGGCAGCCACTGTGACGCGTTGATTTCCAAGGCCATCAGCGTGTGCGCCGAGAGGATGGTCAACAGGAAATCGGTCCAGTAAATCCACGGAACCGGACGACCCAAATCTTTGATCAGCGACTTGGCTTCTCGGATCGAAAACTTCGAACCGCCCTGCTGCGGACCGGCCGGCTCGGTACCAGCCAGCGGCAAAGCCTCCGGTGACAGAGGCTGCGAAGGTGCGGACGGCGTGACGGGAACCGCGGAACTCGATGCAGTAGACGAACTCGTAGCAGCGGACATGGCAGGTGATGACATAGAGGCGAGCGACGTGAATTGAGTTGGCATACACGCAAATCTCGGGCGTCGAAGGCGGTGTCCATAGCTTCGGCGCCTCGATTCCATTTCTTCAGTCTAATCCGCGCTGGCATCCAGAAAACGCCCGCGCGCCGTAGGCGGTCGTCGCAGGAAGAAACCAGCCCGCGGAATCCTTCCACCGTAAAGAAAAAGTTGCCGCAAAAACTGGACCGGCCGAGCGGCCGCGGCAGTCGCGCGATCTGTCGGACATCTGCTGCTGTCGGGCGGTTTGCCCGTTCCCCACAAGAGATGCGGAGGCTGCTTTTGCCGCGGGCGCACCGAGATTAACTGGCTACGGGCACCAGGACCGCGTGCTGAAAATACATCACGTAGATGCCCTGCCAGGCTACGAACTGAGCGAGATAGAGAGTCCCGACGTACGCCAACGCCAACGCGGCGCAAACCGCTCGCGCCGACCAGCACAGCAGCCAGTGCCGCGAGCGCTGCCGGCGCGCGGCCAGGCCCATCGCAGCTCCCAAGGCCAGCTTGGCGGGAAAGATCAACGCAACAAAGAAAAGGCTCGGCAACCACGTCAACTGTTCAGGCGTCGCTTCGATCCGCAGCAGGTACAGCGGCAGGCACACGCCAAAGAGCAGACCTAGGCCGCCGGTCATCGCCAGCGGCGCGCGGCGGAAACGGCGGCGGACTTCGGCCACGTTGAAGATTTCGACCAGGCGATTGTTCTCGGCCAGCAGGATTTGCAGCTGAGGTAAGTGCAGCATCACCCAAGCGAGCGTGATCGCACCGGCCAGACCGGCCAAGGGAGCAGCTTTGAATTCTTGAGCGCGCAGGCCGATGATCATCAGCGACACGGGAATGACCAGCCACGCCAGCGCACCGGCGGCGGCCCGCAAGCCTAACCACCACAGCTTGAACAGCTGCATCTGCGCCGCCAGCTGCCACAGGTCATCGGCCGCGCGGCTCCAAGTGCTCGGCCTCCAAAAGCGAGTCAGCCATCGCCACGGGGCCGGCCAGAGCACATGCCACCACCGCCCGCCGCGCATTGCCGCCCAGGTGATCCATGTCAGCCACACCGCCGCGACAAAAAATGCGCCGATTCGCCAGTTGGCAGCCTGCACCGAACCGGGGCGCAGCAACTGGACCGAGTAGGACAGGTCGATGACCAACCAAACCGGCAGCCAAAGGCCCGCAGCCAAGAGCGCGAAGGTGGCCAGCTTGCCGGCCAGCTGGACTCCCGGAAACGCACTTCGCCACGGACCACCCTTGGAAAGATTCCCGGCCGCGCGCAGCAAGTAGCCGAGGCTGATGAACTGGACGACGGGCACGGCTGCCACCAATGCCAAGAGGACGATCAGGCTGGCAGCGTTCCATGCAAAGCCGACGCTCGCTGCGAACCAGCCGAGCCACGACCGCCGCTTGCCTGGGGCGCCGACCGCCGCCGCCGTCGGATCGCATGGCCGCGGATCGTCGAGCGCGGCCAGCGACGAGCCGGCGAAACAAGCCGGGGGCTGCAGGAGCAACGTTCCGCCGCCGGCCTCGTCCAACTGGCGCGCAGCGTCGATTATCTCGTTATCGCTCATCGGCTGGCTTTCGCAGTCGCTCGGCAGGTGGCAGGGGCGGACCGGACGTCCGGCACATCAGCTTAAAGGCGATTCGTCCTTTCGGACGGTATCTTGGCTAACTGCTTGCCAAGAACCGCCCGGAAACGTCGAATAAGCTGGTTGGTACAAGGTGCCTTGACGGTGACTTACTTGCGATACGTACATCGATCATGCATGTTAGCAATCTCACAGCGGTAGTGCCAATCTGGAGACGATAGTCGATGATCCCGGCGGACCCTGAGTCGAACGGGCGGGAGCCCCGAAAGCTGCGAGCGGCTCGGCCGCCGCGGCGGAAATGGCTGCTGATGCTGGCTGTGGCAGTGGCCGCTGCCAGTGTGCTGGTGACGGCGCTGCGGGCGCGACCCGACATCGATTCGAAGACTCCGCTTCGCACCGCAGCTTCCGCGGAACCGACGTTCCAGGCTACGCTCATGCGCCTTGACGCGGCGAACCGAGAGGCGATTCAGGCAGCCGGGCTGGCAGCGGCGCCTCAGGCCGACACGCTCGCCATCTGCCGGCGGCTGTCCCTCGCCTTGGTCGGCAGCGGGATGTCTCTGGAAGAAATCCGCGCGCTCGAACAAATTCCCCCCGAGCACCGCGTCGTGTGGTGGACGGAACACTTGCTGGGCAGTGGACGCTGGAACGAGTATTTCGGCCAGCGGTTAGCGCGGGCGTTCGTTGGCACACACCAAGGCCCGTTTCTCTTGTTCCGGCGGCGGAAGTTCAATACCTGGCTGTCCGAACAACTGGAGAAAGATGTTCCTTATGACGAGATCGTTCGTCAGATGATCGCCTCTGAGGGACTCTGGACCGACACGCCGGCTGTGAACTTTGTCACCGCCACAATGGATGAGGCCCAAAACGGCCGCGCCGATCCAGTGCGGTTGGCTGGGCGAACCAGCCGCGCGTTCTTGGCGATGCGCATCGATTGTCTGCAATGCCACGACGACGTTTTGCAGAGAACCAACTTTGGTTCGGTCGAGCAACCGCGCGAAGGAACGCAACACGACTTTCACGCTTTGGCCGCTTTCTATTCCGGAGCGGCCTCAGCCAAACCGGTCTTTCGCGGCATCATCGACGATCGCCGCGAGTACGAGGTCAAGTTCTTGGGCGCCGATGACGAAGTGGCTGTTCCCCCCGCAGTCCCGTTTCTCAGCGAGTTGCTGCCGGACGAAGGCAAACCTCGCAAACGCTTGGCCGCCTGGGTAACTCATCGAGACAACCGGGCGTTCGCGCGGGCGACGGTCAACCGCATCTGGGCGTTGATGTTTGGCCGTCCTCTGGTCGAACCGGTCGACGACATTCCGCTGGTGGGCGACCACCCCGAGGTGCTCGAAATCCTGGCGACCGATTTTTCCGAGCATGGCTTTCAATTGCGGCGTTTGATCCGGCTGATCGCGGCCTCGGCAGCGTTCCAGCGCGATAGCCGAGCCGAGTTCGAAGTCACCGCCGAGCATGAGCGAGCCTGGGCCTGCTTCCCGCTGGTCCAGCTACGCCCCGATCAGGTCGCCAGCAGCATCAGTCAGGCCTGCAAGTTAACCGCGATCGACGACGCGAGCTCGATTCTGGTGCAGTTGAAAGCCTTCGGCGATGGCCAAGACTTCCTCAAACGTTTCGGCGATCGGGGCGAGGATGAATTCAACTCGGATCCGGTAACCATCGGCCAGCGATTACTGCTGATGAACGGCAACATGGTGGCCGAGCGCACCAAGGTCGACCTGGTAGCCAATGCCGGCACGCGCATCGCCTCTTTCGTCCGAGACGATTCTCAGGCTGTCGACATCGTGTTCCTATCCGTTTTGAATCGCTATCCCACCTCCGCCGAGCGCGCCGTCTTTACAGCCCACTTGGCTGGCAAGAAAAACAATGCGCGTGCCCGCGCGCTGGGCGATATGACCTGGGCCATGCTCAACGCGACCGAGTTTGCGTGGAATCACTAATCGAATTGCCAGTCACTCCTACAAAAGCAAGATCATGTCGCCGCTAGACCCGAACGCCGATTGGTGGAGCTGCAGTAGTTGGACGCGGATGTCGCGGCGGCGCTCGCTGAGCCACATGGCCGGCTTGGCCGGCGCGGGATGGTTGACCGCGCTGGCTGAGCACTTGGCCTACGGTGCGGACCAGAACAGCTCGCACTCCAAAACCGGAGAGAAAGGCAAAGGGCGCCCCAAGTCGCTCTTGATGATCTGGCTGGCGGGCGGCCCTAGCCAGTTGGAAACTTTCGATCCACACCCGGGCACCAAGATCGGAGGTGATGTGCGAGCCATCCGCACGTCGATTCCCAAAGTCGAGATTGCCGAGTCGTTGCCGGCGACGGCCGAGCAACTGCGTCTGGCGTGCCTGGTGCGCAGCGTCGTCAGCAAGGAAGGCGATCACGAGCGGGCGACCTACAATCTCAAAACGGGCTGGAGGCCGGAACCAACGATCGTGCATCCGTCGATCGGTGCGATTCTCTGCCATCAACAACCCTCCAACCTCGAGATCCCCAGGCACATTTCGATCCTGCCCGGACGCTGGCCGGCTCGCGGCGGATATTTGGGACCGAGCTATGATGCGTTCCAGATCCCCGATCCTCGCCAGCCGATTCCGAACCTCACGACCCGCGTGCCCCAGCCTGAATTCGAGCACCGCGTGGACAACTTGCTGGGAACGCTCGAAAGCGAATTCAAACGCGGGCGGCTGGCCGACATGGACCGGCAACGCACGCAACATCAGACGGCGACCGAGCGGGCGCTGGCGATGATCAATAGCGACCAGCGGGATGCGTTCGATATCTCCCAAGAACCATCCGATTTAAAGCGGCAATTCGGTGATACGCCGCTGGGCCGCAGCTGCCTGGCCGCGATTCGCTTGATCGAGCGGGGCGTGCGCTGCGTGGAAGTCGAACATGCGGGTTGGGACAGTCATATTTCGAATCACGAAATTCAGACGGCTCGAGCGCAGGAGCTGGACGGTGCTCTGGCAGCGACGCTCGTCGAACTGGAGCGTCGCGACTTGCTCGACAGTTCGATTGTCTTATGCGGAGGCGAGTTTGGTCGCACGCCAACGATCAACCCGGCCGGCGGACGCGACCACTGGCCCCATGGCTTCAGCGTCCTACTGGCCGGCGGCAACTTCCGCCGCGGTGCTGTTTGGGGCGAGACCGCATCGCGCTTGCCCGCGGCCGGAGAGGAGGCCGCCAGTCTGACCACGCAGCCTGTCACGATCGCTGACTTGCACGCGACGATGCTCGAGGCCCTCGGGGTCGACGCCAGTCTGGAACTGATGACCCCGATCGGCAGGCCTCTCAAGCTCTCCGAAGGCCGCGTGATCCGAGAACTGCTCGGCTGAGCTCTACTCCTCTTTTTTGATCAGCTTTTCCAGCTCGGCGATTCTCAGTTCGAGGTCGCTGACCTGCTGCCGCGTCAGCCGCAGTTGTTCCTGCAACTGGTCGATCGTTGCCGCGGGCGCCTCTTCCGGTGGCAGCGGCACGATGGCGTCGACAGGTGGCTCGACGGTGTTGGTCACCGGGGGCTTGGTCGCAAAAATGTCGACATCGGTCGGCCGCGCCGGTGCGGCGGTGACATGTTGCGGATCGGTGGTCAGCGTCACCTCGACGGTCGAAGTGCGCGTGCCACGCATGATGGTCACGTTCGCCTTGTCCCCAGGCCGCTTGTTGGCCATCCAGTCGAGCAGTTCGCGAGCGGATTCAATGGGACGCGAGTCGATAGCGATAATCGCGTCGCCCGGCTGGATGTTGACCAGATCCGCCGGAGAGCCCTTGGTAACGTTCGTCACGGCGGCCGCGCGATACACTCGCAGACCGAACTGGTTGCGAAATGCGTTCGACAGATCGGCGACCATCAGACCCATCCAGGCATGGCCAGCGACAGGTAACGTCGGCGGCAGCGGCGCGGAACCGAGCCCCTGCACCCGCTGCGCAACCGCGGCGCTCTGAAGCACCGCTGTCAGTTCGACATTCTGATTGCCGCGGCGAAGCAGCACTTTGATCGTATCGCCGGGACGGCGCCGCGCGAGGCGCTCGACCATGGTGTCGAGGTTGGCAATGGCGTAGCCGTCGATCGCTTGGATCACGTCGTTGACTTTAAAGCCTGCACGCCAGGCAGGCGAGTTTTCCGTCACGCCCACAACTTTCGCTCCGATGCCACCGCCGGTAAGCGATTCGGCGTCCAGACCGAGATAAACATTTGAAGCATCGGCCTGGGGCAGCACGCTCGAGCCGGCCGCCGCAGGAGGCACGGCGTCGGCGGCGGGCTTTTCGAGAATGCTGGTCGCACCTCCCGGCGTGGCAGGCGTTGCTGCGGGCGCTGGA
>JBQCJB010000453.1:0-4793 GCA_051953155.1 Aureliella sp.
AGGGCGCCGCGCAGGCCCGAGCGGTCCCGGCGCCGTTGAATCCGCACAGATAGCCAAATGCATGGGCGCAGATGCCGATCGACAGGCGTGCCGTCCCCGCGGCGACCTGCGTCGTCCGCAGTGCCATACTGGCGAAGCAAATCGTTCCAGTTCTCCGTCGGCTGGACCACGCTGGGCGAGGAGCTCAACGGGAGCTCTCGCGGTCGTTCGCTGGGCCCCTGCCCTACGGCGGCCAACTGGCAGGAGGCGATGAACAGCACCGCACCAAGACCGCAGCGGAAATTCGTCGACATGCTTGCTCTTCCTTTGTGCCGCCGCTCTCAGAAGGCGGCGATTGAATGAGAGAAGAATCTCATTGCATTTTATTTTGCAATGAGCCATTCCCGTCATTACTTGCTGTTTAGAAACAGCGCAAGAGCTTGCAGTGGAGGAGGTTGCTTGCACGGCAGCGCCGTCGGTCTGCACTGGACGCAGAACCTTGCACGTCAGCGCGCCAGGTCAAACCACGCTAATCGGCCAAGTTTCGAAGCTCGAGCCAGGCGAACTGATGCGAGGGCCATCAGTGGCCTCGCGCCAACTACGACGGTCAATCAAGAGTGCGGACTGTCGCCCGCAGTCCGCGGCTGGCAATGCCCGTGTTCCGTCAGTTCGATTTCCTAGCCGCCTTTTTTGGCCGGCGTCTTTTTGGTTGCGGTCTTTCGAGCTGCGGACTTCTTCGCTCCCGTCTTGGTGGCTCGAGGGCGATCGCCTTTGTCACCTTGTCCGGGCTTGGAAACCGTCTTGGCATGCCGGCGACGGTCCTGAGCCAGCGAACGGCCGACATCGTCGACTTCGTCGAACTGGCCTTGCTCGTTGCGGCGGACGTACCGTTTGTCGTTGCCCGTGTCGATCAATTCGCGCTTGACCGCTTTCTTACGACCGCGTGCACCCTTGGCCGCCGTGCCGCGTCCCGTCTGCTTCTTTACCGCCTTCTTTGTGGCCATCGTCGCCTCCAGCAGCGCCCATCCGAAACTCGGACGCGCGCCCCGCGTTGAAAGATCTATCCAGACTCAGGTCGAAAGCGGAGCGCAACCAAGCGTTTGCCGCTTCTACCGAACTGTCGAGAGCCAGGTTGCAATGAACGTGCCGAGTTTCTGAAAAACGCGCTCCGTGATGCGGAGGCCTAACGGTGTTCCCCTTCTTCGTCGTAGCGCATGAAGGTGAAGTACAGGCAGATGGTTATCAGTACCGGATACATCGCCAAATAGAGCGGGCTGAGCAAGAAAACCAACACCGTATTGATCAAGAAGATCAGTCCCCACAGCCAACCGATCTCGCGCAACATGCTTTGAAAACGCTTCATCTCACCTCGTCCTTCGCCAACCTTCGCCGCCTTTCGCCCGCCGGAGTGCGAACGCCCCGACTTCGCGGGTTTGAAAATTTTAGGCAGCCCGCACGGCTATTCAATGGACAAACATTCCGCCCAGCCCGCACGGTTATTCTATGGAAGCAGGATACCAGAAGGGGCGCGGCGGCTAAGGTCCCCCTCGTCGTCCGGAACGAAAGCTGCACACTTACGCCGCACAGTTTCGGCCGAAGAGCCACACACGGCTTCGACCGGATTGCTGGACAAGAGCAAGCCTTCGCAGCGGAAAGAACCAAGGCGTGGTACCGACGTGGTTGATGGCGGGAGTTTGGGGGCTAGTCGCCGGTGGGGCTTTGCTGATCGGCGCCGCGATCGGCTACTATGCAAAAGTCCCGACTCGGCTGATCGCTGCGGTCATGGCCTTCGGCAGTGGCGTCCTCATTTCCGCTCTGGCCTTCGAATTGATGGAAGAGGCCTTCGAGGGAGGTGGCTTTGTCCCGACCGCGCTCGGCTTCCTCTGCGGGGCCCTGGTTTACACGGCGGCCAACTGGGTTTTGTCGTGGTACGGCGCCAAACACCGCAAACGTTCCGGTGGCTTGCAAGCCAGCGAGAGCGAGCAGCAGGGGAGCGGACTGGCCATCGCCGTCGGTGCGCTTCTGGACGGAGTTCCCGAGTCCATCGTTATCGGCGTCAGCATGCTCAGCGGTGGCGCCGTCAGCCTGGTGGCCGTCGTGGCCATTTTTCTGTCGAACATCCCCGAAGGACTTTCCAGCGCTGCTGGCATGAAGAAAGCCGGCAGGTCTGCCTACTACGTGTTCGGGATCTGGGGTGGTCTGGCCATCATCTCTGCCGTCGCAGCCATGGCGGGTTATGTCCTGTTCGGCCAAACCTCCGCTGAAGTCATCGCCGCCACGACGGCGGTGGCCGCCGGAGCGATCTTGGCGATGCTGGTCGACACGATGATCCCCGAAGCGTTCGAAGAGGCCCACGATTTTGCGGGACTGATCACCGTCGTCGGTTTTCTGGCAGCCTTCGCACTGAGCAAGCTCGGCTAGTCCCGCGGCTCTCTGGGCTTTCGCTAAATCAAGTCTCGGGCGCCGGTATACTTCTCCACCGCGTCGCGGTCGAGCTCCAGGCCCAAGCCGGGCGCCGACGAAATAGCGAGCATGCCGTCCTTGTCCAGCTTCCAGCCCCCTGCCGCAATCTCATCGATAAAGGGCGACCCCGTCAGATACTCGACGAACTCCGTATTGGCAAAGGCCGAGGCCAGTTGCAGGTCGGCAGCCAGGCCGACGGCCGTGTTCCAGCCATGCGGTATGAAGCGCACGCCGTTTTCCTGAGCCATCCACGCGATGCGCCGCTCCTCGCTGATCCCGCCCACTTTGGTGACGTCGGGCTGGACGATATCCAGCGCTCGCGCGTTCAGCCACGGTGCGAACGCTTGTCGCCGTGTGAGCACCTCGCCGCCCGCGATCGCCACTTCGGCGTGCTCGCGGAGTTTGATGGTGTCCTCGAGAGCATCCGGCTGCAAGGCTTCTTCGAACCAAAACACGCTATAGTCGGCCAACATCTCGGCCGTGCGGCAGGCCCATTTGTAACCGTTGGGCCAGAAAGCGTCGCTGGCACCGGCATCGACCATCAACAGGCACTCGTCGCCGATCGCGTCGCGGGCCGCTGCGACGATCGCTTCGTCAGTCCGCTCATCGCGGCGTCCGAAGGGCCCCCAACCAATTTTGAATGCCCGGAACCCCTGTGACTTGACGGCGAGTAAGTGGTCGGCCATATGCTCAGGCTCGTCCATCAACAGCGACGCATAAGGCTGCACCTTGTCCCGATAGCGTCCACCCAGCAGGCGGCCCACCGGTTGCCCGGTCGCTTTGCCGAGCAAATCCCACAGGGCGATGTCGATGCCGCTGATCGCGTGCGTGATCGCCCCGCCCCGCCCGAGCCAGAACATGTGTTGATGCAACTTTTCGCTCACCCGCTCCGGCTCCAACGCGTTCTCGCCGCGATAGAGCGGTTCAAGTACCGCGAGCGCAGCCCGCACCAGAGCGTCGTTGGTGAACACGCTGCCCAGGCCGACGGCTCCTTCGTCGGTGTGGACCGCGATCAGCGTGTGCACGCAATCCTCCGGCCGCAGTTCGTTGCTCCAGCCACCTTCGGGCGTTGCACCCCGCAGACCCGCGCAGCGAATCTCTCGAATCTTCATGATGAACCTTGCTTGCGTTGAAACAATTGAACTCGGGGAGTGAACGTGATCTCGGCATCCAGCGGAAAAATCGGCCGCGGGCAGCGCGTGTGGCCGAGGTACGGCAAATTCGCGCTCGACGATCCCGGCGCATCGACATGGATCATGCGCCGGCACCAATCGGAAAACATGTGAGCCTGGCAATGGGGCGATTTGACGACTACCGCATCGAACCGTCGCGGATCCTGGCCGTGTGCATAAAAGAACGAACGGTCGTAAAGGTTGACGGCGCGGCTGCTGATGACCAGCGTAAAGTTGTTCGTCTCCAGCACGGCGGTCGGTCCAGCGAACCATTCTTCGCCAAACGATTCGCTGTGAAAGCGGCCATCGGATAACAGCCGCACACGCCCTTCGATCGGCAGCGGCTGGAAGCGATCGGGATCGAGTGTCCCGCCGACACTGGCCCGGATCGTCGCCCCGATACCGGCAGCCAACGCTTTTTGAACCGCCGCTTCGTCGACGATCGGCAGCAGTGTCTTCCCGCGATATCCAGCCCGCATCAGTTCGCCGAGGATGGCGTTGCTGTCTC
The DNA here is from genome assembly GCA_051953155.1 of Aureliella sp. Classification (GTDB taxonomy): domain Bacteria; phylum Planctomycetota; class Planctomycetia; order Pirellulales; family Pirellulaceae; genus Aureliella. The sequence continues at coordinate 4,123 of JBQCJB010000453.1, forward strand.
CCGAAGCGCCGGAACTGGTCGCATCCGCCGCGTCGACCAGCGCCACGGTCCCTCGCCCAAGCTCTGACCGGGCCAGTTCACACATCTCTGTTAGGCTGACCAGCGGCACGCGCATCGAGGCGTGGTGAGACCAGAAATTCTCGGCGAGCCGCAACGCCTCGCGCGACGCCAGCTCCGCATCGTTATCTGTGACGACAAAGCTGTAACTTTGGAGGCTGGGCACGTCGGTGAACGGGTTGCCGATGAACATGCCGGCCGAGAGGCCACCCGGGCTGTTTTCGACTTGCTGTGCCATGCGCATGCTTTCGCCAAACCGTCCGGTGGCGGTGATCAGTTCATCACCTCGCACTAGCGCCGGAATCGCGACCTTGGCCGTCACGGGCTGCACCTGGCGATCGATGATTCGCAGCAGCAGGCGGGCGGCCCGCTCCCCAGTTTCATAGAAATCGACATGCGGATACGTGTGGTACGCAACGATCGCGTCGCTGTGCTCGAGCATGCGATCGGTCAGAATGCCGTGCAGGTCCAGCGAGACCACGATCGGCACGCGCTGGCCAAGAATCTTGCGAGTTTCGGCCAGCAACCAACCTTCGGGATCGAGTTCCTCTTCGCTGGCCATTGCGCCGTGCATACAAAAGTACACGCCATCGACGGCCGGCGCTCGGCGGATC
>JBQCJB010000454.1:0-5890 GCA_051953155.1 Aureliella sp.
AGGAATTCGATCGCCATTTGGGAGCCGCTTTAGGCTTTGCTAAGGGAGCGATCTATTGCATGCTGATAACCATGTTCGCCATGAAGCTGCTCGGCCCGCGGCAACAGCCAGCGATTTGCCAGTCGCGCTCCGGTTACACGATCGCCCATGCGCTCGACCGCGCCCGCGGCGTGCTGCCGAAAGAACTGCACGACGTCGTCGGTCCGTATCTGGCCAGTCTCGATGAAAAACTCCATCAGCGCATGCCACCGGCCGGCAGCTCGCAACCGACCGCCGGCGATGGCTTGTGGCCAACCGATTGGTCCAGCGGCTCACCGGCTCCGGCCGGCACTCCCGTGACCAGTCCGGAGCAGGGGGCTGAAGGAGGCTGGAACTTCTGGCCGAGCGGCGCCGCGCCGCAGCCACCGGCCCTCGGGCCGGCGCCACAAAACTATCCGCCGCTGACATTGCCGCCGCCCAGCGGCTCGTTCAGTTTCGACCCCAGCGCCGCCATCATGCCCAATCCCGAACTGAACAACATGCAGCTACCCAACATGCCGCCACCGAGCTTCGGAGCGTCAGCGACCGGGACCGCGAACCCAGGCTGGCAGAATCCCGGCTTGCCGAGTTTCGGAATGCCGGGCGCGGGCTGGTCGAATCCGGAACTGCCAACCGGTCCGGCGCTGCAGCAGGCGCAGCAGCCCAACGGCAACTGGACGCGGTAGCTAACGCGGGCAGCCGGGCCAGCGATCGCGATTGGCCGCGGCCAGCGACACAGACACAAACACAGACGCCGACACGAACATCGACGCGGGCGCAGAGAGCGAACATCGCGTCTCGATCATCGAGGCCAGCTGTCAGCCAGATGGACACCCGAGCACGCGTTATCGACCGTCCGCAGGCGCAGCGGGGCGAAACGGCGAATCGCCTGGCGCCCAGGAAAAACCGGGGCTCTAACCGAACATAAGAAACATTATCGGACGTTCCTCCGGGGGCTTTTTCACCCTGGAAACCGGCACCCCGGCTTACACTTCGACGAACGCGCCCATCTCGCGGAACTTCTCATAGCGGCCCTCGATCAGCTGGTCGATTGGCTGGCTCTTCAACTGGCCCAGCGTCTTGAGCAAGTAGCTCTTCATCCGCGCGGCCATCTGGTGGTGATCGCGGTGCGCGCCACCGAGCGGCTCCTCGATCACGTCGTCGATGACCTTCAGTTGCTGCAGGTGCTGCGAGGTGAACTTGAGCGCCTCGGCAGCCTTGGGAGCGAACTGATGGCTCTTCCACAGAATCCCGGCGCAGCCCTCGGGACTGATCACCGAGTAGTACGCGTACTGCAGCACGGCGATCCGGTCGCCGACGCCGATGCCCAGGGCGCCGCCCGAGCCGCCTTCGCCGATGACGATGCAGATGACCGGCGTCTTCAGCTGGCTCATCTGGAACATGCTTTCGGCGATCACTTGGGCCTGGCCGCGCTCCTCGGCGCCGACGCCCGGATAGGCGCCCGGCGTATCGATGAAGCAGACAATCGGCAGTCCGTACTTTTCCGCCAGCCGCATTTTGCTCATCGCCTTGCGGTAGCCCTCGGGATGCGCACAGCCGAAGTTGCAAGCCGAGCGTTCTTTGTAGGTGCGGCCTTTCTGATGACCGACGATCATGACCTTGAACTGGTCGATCTTGGCCCAGCCGGTCACCATGGCCCGGTCGTCACCGAAATGCTTGTCGCCGTGCAGCTCGACGAACTCGTCGAATGCCAGCTGCAGATAGTCCCGCGTGTACGGGCGATTCTTGTGACGCGACACCTGCACGATCTGCCACGGAGTGAGCTGCGAATAGATTTCGCGCGTGACCGAGATCAACCGGTGGCGCAAGTCGATCAACTCTTGCTCGACCGGCTCGGTTCGAGGTTCCGTCTTCTCGAGTTCGGCGATCGCCTGTTCGAGTTCGATTATGGGCTCTTCGAAGTCCAGCCCGGCATGCGATTTGTCCATGACGCGTTATCAGTTGTCCCAAAGAGACGATTGAGTTGTTTGAATGTCAGCGCTGGCCGCTGGTTGGAAATTCATCGAAGATGCTGGTCTCGGGAATGCGCGGCGGTTTCTTGAAGATGCGAACCGCGCGAACTTGCTTGAGGACTTCCCACATCGACTGCATGCGGGCTTCGGCTTTCTTGGCCATCATGACCTTTAACAAGTTGGCGAAATCCTGCGTCACGTTGTCGTTGGCCACCAGCGGCGATGGAATGGCTGCGGAAATATGTTTATTGAGCAAATCGTTGGGACTGGTGCCCGTGTATGGCGGTTTGCCGGTCACCAGTTCAAACAGCACGCATCCAAAACTATAAACATCCGAGCGCTGGTCCAGCGGCTTGCCGCGGATCTGCTCGGGCGACATGTAGCTGAGCGTCCCCTGCTTGTTCTTGGCCGTCCCGCTGAAGAGCTTGGCCAAGCCCGTTTTGATCTTTTGAGAGATCGTAAAGTCGATCAGCTTTACTTCGCCGTCGCGACTGACCAGGAAGTTGTCCGGTTTGACGTCGCAGTGCACGAAGCCTTTGCTGTGCATGTAATACAGCCCCTCAGTGCACTGCTCGATGATCTTGTCGATATTGTAAGCCCGCGACTCCGGCCCGCGGCGCAGGGCCTGCTTCATGTTCAACTCGCTGAACAGTTCCAGGGCGATACACGGCGCCGGCCCGTCCAGGACCAATTGGTGCACTTTGATGACGTTGGGATGGCTGAGCTGCGCGGCGATGTCGTATTCGTTCTTGAGGAACGTCAACTCGGCCTTGTTGTCGCGAAAGTCGGGGCGCAAGACCTTGAGCGCGTAGCGGGCCCCCGAGGGGCTTTCGATGGCTTCCCAGACCTGGCAAGAGCTACCCACGCGGATTAGCCGAGCCAGCCGGTAAGGTCCCAGAAAGTCGCGGACTTTGGTCACGTGATGGTCTCTTTCGGTCTATCCCTAAAACTCAACGCAGTCGACAAAGCCATGATAAGCCAAACGGCGCAAAGCCGAAAGCCGAGTGCGCGGGCCGCGTTTTGACGAGCGAGGCTGGGTTTCGCCGAGCGGTTTTAGCGGCCGAGTCGCTCGTACAGCTCGCGGATGCGGCGGGTCATCGTTTCGTGACGGAACTGGTCCGTAAAGCGGGCAGCGCCCCCCTGCCCTAGCCGTTGCCGCAACTCCGCATCGCTGGCTAGCGCGACCATCGCCTGGCTCAACTCCTGGACGGCTTTGGGCTCGAGCAAGAAACCGGTCTCGCCCGGCAAGACGACTTCGCGAGCTCCGTCGATGTCGTAACTGATCACAGGCAAACCAGCGATCAGCGCCTGCGGCAGCGTCCGCGCCAATCCCTCGCGCAGACTGGTGTGCACGAGCACATCCATCGCGCCCAGGTAATACGGTATTCGCTCCGGCTGGACCAGGCCCGCAAAGAGGACATGCTTGCTCAAACCGCGGTCGGCGATCCGCCGCTCGAGTTGGCTGCGCAGGATGCCGTCGCCGACCAACAGGATGCGGCAGTCCGGAACGCGCGCCACGACCTGGGCGGCCGCCTCGATCAGATACTCATGCCCTTTCAGCGGAAACAGGCGGGCAATCTTCCCGAAGACCACGCAGCGGTCGTCCAGTCCCAGCTCGGCGCGCGCGGCGGCGCGAAACTGCCGGGCGTGCTGGAACGGCTCGACCTTCATCCCGGAATAAATCGTCGTGAATTTCTCGCGCGGCGCGACGCCGGCGGCGACCATCAGCTCGGTCATCGCGTCGGCCACGCTAATCATGTGATGGCAACGCCGCGCCGCCCACCGCTCGCACGCGATAAAGAATCGCCTGGCCGGCCAGGGTTGAAACGGATGGAACGGAGCTCCGTGCACGGTGTGCACGACGACCGGGACATGCGCGTTCCAGGCCGCAGCCCTTCCAAGCAAACCGGCTTTCGCGCTGTGCGTATGCACGACGTCTGGACGAAACCGACGGATCAGCTTGCCGAGCTGGCGATAGGCGGCCAGATCGGTCAGCGGTTTAATATTGCGGCGCAGCTCGGGCAGCGTCTCGATTGGCAGCCCCCCTGCCCTGCCCTCTTCCAGCAAACCTCCTTCGGGCCCCTGCTCCGGACCGGTCACCAACATGACGTCGTCGTGATTCTGCTGCACCAGGTCGAGGCAATTGAACAGAGTGTTTTCTTGCGCGCCGCCGATGATCATTCGAGTAATGATGTGCATCACGCGCATGTGTCGGACTCGACTGCCAACGGCGGATAGTTGATCTCGAGCAAACAGAGGCCATGAGCCGGAGCGGTTGGGCCGGCTTGTTTGCGATCTCGCGATTCGAGAACGCTGCGCACCCACGGGACTGGTTTGCGGGCGACGCCGGCCAGCACGAGCGTGCCCGTGATACTGCGGGCCATATTGTAAAGAAAACCATTGGCCTCGATCTCGATCGTGACCAGTTGGCCATCCATCGACTCGCGGCCCGAAATGTCGATCGCGTGGATCGTCCGCAACGTGCTCTTGCGAGGGCTGCCGCTGGTTTGAAAGCTGGCGAAGTCGTGATGACCGACGAGCGACTCAGCCGCTTCGCGCATCGCTTCCAGGTTGATCCGCCGCTTGACCCACCAGGCCTGGCGACGCGCCAGCGGATCGCTAACCCGCGCCGCATAAATCGAATAGCGATACCGCTTGCTCCGCGCATGCCGGATCGGATTGAATGCCATGGGCACTTCCGCGGCCGAGCGCACGACGACGTCGTCGGGCAAGCGCGTGTTCAGTGCCATAGCGAGGTTGGCCGGAGCGGCATTCCAGCGGCGCGAGCGGAAGGTGGCGCACTGTCCAAGCGCGTGCACGCCGGTATCGGTTCGGCTGCTGCCGAGCAGATGCACGACTTCGTCGCCGGTCAGCGCAGCGATCGCATCCTCGAGCGTCGCTTGTACGGTGCGGGCAGCGCTTTGCCGCTGCCAGCCGAAGAATTCACTGCCATCGTAAGCGACGATCAGTTTGTAGCAGCGCAGCGGAGGCGGTTGCTCAGGCCGACACATTGGCCATCTTGTCAGCCAGCAATTGGCCGATTTGCACGGCGTTGGTGGCCGCACCTTTGCGCAGGTTGTCGCTGACGCACCAGAAACTGATGCCATGCAGATTGGTGAGATCCTTGCGGATGCGGCCGACGAAGACATCGGCCTTGTCGGCGCAGTCGCGGGGCATCGGGTACTTCTTCGAGGCCAGATCGTCGACCAGCGTCACGCCAGGCGCTTGATGGAACAGTTCGCGAATGCGCTCCAGCGACAGCGGCTCGGCCGTTTCGCAGTAAATCGATTCGCTGTGGCCGATCATCACCGGTACGCGGACGCAAGTCGCGTTGATTGCGATCGACGAGTCGCCCAGGATCTTGTGCGTCTCGTGGACCATCTTCATCTCTTCGGAGGTGAAACCGTCCTGCTTGGGCGACCCAATCTGCGGAATCAAGTTGAATGCAATTGGATACGGGAACATCGACGGCTGCTCTTGCGAGCCGGCCAAGGCGGCTTTTGCGCCGTCGGCCAGTTCGTTCTGCGCGGCCAGGCCGGCGCCGCTGACCGCCTGGTAGGTGCTGACGACGACGCGGCGGATCCGAGCTGCATCATGCAACGGCTTGAGAGCGACGACCATTTGCGTCGTGCTGCAATTGGGGCTGGCGATGATCCCCTTGTGCGTGTGGATCGCTTCCGGGTTGACTTCGGGAATGATCAGCGGGACGTCGGGCTGCATGCGATAGAAAGCGCTCTCGTCGACGACGATTGCGCCCCGCTCGACTGCCCAGGGGACGAACTCGGCAGCCACTTCGTCAGGCGTGCTGGCGATGACCAGGTCGACGTCGGCGAAGGCTTCCGGTCGGAGTTCCTCGATGGTGATTTCTTCGTCGCAGTGGCGGGCGAGCACATCCCGCT
>JBQCJB010000455.1:0-3755 GCA_051953155.1 Aureliella sp.
GTTAGTGAACGAATTATCGTCGTCGATCAATGCCGACTGAGCCGTTTCGCTGATGATCAACAGCAATACGGCATCGAAGGTCGTTATCTGCGCCAGACTGCGTTTGCCGGTCATGCGAAAGATCAGCCACACAGCCAGATAGGTCGCCGCGCCGCGCAAAATGGATTCCATAAATTCCGCCTCGAAGGATTATGGGCTAACGACTAGGGACCAGGCCCTAGGGAAAAACGAATTGAGTTACCGTGGCCGGCGCGTGGCCGGACAGCCCGATGTGTCCAACGATCCGCCCCGGCCGATCGTAGTCGATATGCAGGATCAGCTTTCCCGAGCGCAAAGCCGCGTCCTTTCGAAAGCGGTACGTCACGCCCTCCGACGACAGGGTCGACTGCTCGGGCTCGGGGTCGATGCGCTGGATGTCGATTTGGTCCAGCAGCGCATGGTCGATCGTCAATTCCAGCTGCTCCTGAGCGGGCAAGGCCTGCTCGAAGGAGAGAACCAGCGTCGTGGGATGATGGAAGTGCACGAAGCGATCGTAGGTGACCGCCAACGACCGGTCGCTCGAGAGGGACCGCGTTTGGCTGAATAGCCCGGGGCCGAGCAGCCCCAACATGGCGGCGACCAATAGGCCGATCCAGATCGTCCAGCCGATGCGCTGGATGCGCCATTCGTTGTCTTGAAATCGGTCATCCGTCTCCAACTGGATGTCCGACTTGGCTTGGCTAGCCACCGACATGGCCCTTTCTACAGAAGCTGCTCGAGCCGCTGGATGAGTGCGGCCTTGGACTGACCGCCGACCAGGCGTTGAATTTCCCGACCCTCTTTGAAGATAATCAGCGTCGGAATGCTGTTGACCTGAAAGCGGCTGGCCGTCTGCGGGTTTTCGTCGACGTTCCGCTTGCCGACGAGCACGCGACCAGCCATGGCCGCCGCCACTTCGTCGAGCACCGGCGCCATGGCTCGGCACGGACCGCACCACGGGGCCCACAGGTCCAGCAGCACCGGCAAGCGAGACTGAGCGACTTGCGCGGAAAAGTTGGCGTCGGTCACCGTGATAGGCTTGGCCGGAGCATTTTTCAAAGGCTGCTTGCACCGGCCGCACACCGGCGAAAGTCCCTCGGCCAACCGCGCTTGATCGACCCTGTTTTTCGCTCCGCAAGCCGGACAGAAAACGATTCGCGATTCAGACACGGCGGCCCCCCTGCAAACGATATTGGTTCACTTGGAAAAGTGCCATTAAGGCAAGAGCGTGCAAACCAGCCGACGTATGCAATCCTCGCGCCATCACGCCGCAGGGCAAGGTAAGACCCAAGCCGTCGAACGCCGTGAAATGCAAGAGACACGCAACGAAATCGGTCACCCCCTCGCCCCGCTTCGGGGAGAGGGGGACGGGGGGTGAGGGGCGAACCCGGCAAGTCGCGAAGCCTAACCCGCAAAGCGCATAAGTAAACGCATGCGCTTGCGGCCGAGCTGGATTAAGAAGAGCCCCTCTTCGTACCGATCGTATCCCACGCCGAAACGTTCAGCACCCTCGCTGACGCGTTCGGGTTAATAAGCAGCAGTCGTCGAAGGTGAGAGGTGGGAGAGGACGTAGCGCACGGCCGGAATGGAGAGACTGTTGCCGAGCAGCCGCCAAGCTTGGCGATGGCTGAAGTGCTGGGGCATGGCAAACCAACTGGGAAAGCCGAGCAAGGCGGCCACTTCGCGGGGCGTGAATCGTCGCCAAGCCGAGGAGGTGACGACATACGAGCCGGCATGCAAGAGCGACTTGCCATAGCTGCTGCCGAAACAGGCCGTCACCGCTTGCGGCTGGGCGAGCTCGACGCGGTCCATGGCGGCACCGAAGCGCATCTGCTCATCTCGGCTGATCTGACACGTTTCCCGCTCTTCAAAGTCCGGCTCGGCGGCGGCGAGGATTTGCTCCAAGGTTACGTCGTAGCAGGGCAGGGGACGCCAATCGGTTAGTGGCTCGAGGCTGGCCAGCAAGTAATAGCGAGGCCGCCGGTTGGGCCAGCCAAGCTCTGTCGGGCAAAGCTCGCGCGCCATGACGTGATCGCCGCACGCCTCCAGCATCTTGCCCAATTGTGCGCGGGCTCGTGAGCGCGCAAAGCCGGACACGTTCTCCAGCGCGATCGCGCGCGGTCGCAACTCAGGGATCAGCGAGATCAAATGCAACAGCGACGCGGCGCGGCGATCGTCGACGTCGGCTTGTCGACCGCGGCGCGAGTAGGGCTGGCAAGGGGGTGAGAGCCACCACAGGTTCGCATCCAGCGGCGCTAGGCAGGCGGCGGTCAAAGAACCGATCTCGCGAATCCAGTACGGATGCGACCAGTGACGCTGGTAGACCGTGCGCGCGTCGCGGTCGATGTCGATCGCCGCTGCAATCTCGCACGGCGGCGCTGCGCATGCGAAACCGCCGATGCCCGCGAAGAACTCGATGGCTCGCCAGGGTCGTTGACCGGCGCCAGGTTGCTCGATCGCATCGCGTTGATTTTCAGCCACAAATTGCTCGCCGCGGCGTTGCCAAAAGGAAACTTGCCGAGCCCGCGCCGGCCATCTTTGTCATCGCTGACATCGCCTTTAAGTGATTATGCAGCAACAGCTTGCCAACGCAATTGGTCGCCCTGCGCTGGGCACCTGGCGCCGCGCGTGCAAAGCCCTCGTGGCAGAAGGCGGCTCCCATCCAGTTCTCTTCCACGCGGCAAGCAGCACCATGACCATCCAAGACCACCGACGAACTGAGATTCGCCAGCTCCGTGGCCATAACGCAGAAGCGCGACGGGCGCAGTTGAGCTTGCTGCTGGTGAGTTTGCTTATGCTGCTGCCGCTGCTGGCGTTGGTCACTATGGCTTTCACTCGCAAAGCCGACGTAGCAGCCGAGACGCACGCCGCCAGCGTTTCACCTTCCGTGGTCGCGGCCAATTCAGTGGTCGCGGGCAGTGGCTCGGCTCGCGGCCTGGCAGCGGGCGACGCCGGAGCGGCGGTTGGTGCACATGCGCCGACGGCGTCGGCCGACCGTCACGCCGCGACGCTCAACGACGGCTGGCGGCGCACGTCGGTCGGTTGGGAACAGTTGCCGCCACCACCGCCTGTGTTGCGCTACACCCCGTCGCGGCACATCACCCTTTCACAGGCATGGCCAGCCGCGTGGGCAGCCTGCATGCTGCTGAGCATCATCGGCGCCGCCAGTCTATCCAAGCCAGGAGCGCGATCGTCGCGTACCACTTAGCGGCACATCTCCAACTGCGCAGCCCCTCACTAATTTGCGTGCGCAGATTGGTAAGACCGAGCTTAGCCGCGGCCAGGGCGGAACGGGGCCAGGTCGATCGAGCTATGGCCCTCGGTCATCAGATCGGCCAAGACGACCGCCGTGCCGCATGACAAGTGGATGCCCGCGCGGTAATGTCCGGCAGCCACAAAGACGCCAGGATGATCCGGCAGCGAACCGATGTAGGGGTAGCTGTCGAACGATCCGGGGCGCAGCCCAGCCCAAGACTTCTCTACCTCCGCGTCGGCCAATTGAGGCAGCATCCCGCAAGCCCACTGGTGAAGCTCCGCCAAAACGTCCGGAGTCGTCTGGCAGGCAAAGCCCACCTCTTCTTCGTTGCTGCCGACCAGCACCCGCGCGTCGGCTCGCGGCACCAGATAGCGATGGCCTTCGTTGACGATCGACTTGAGCAGCGGTTGCTGCGGGCGAAACAGCACGATTTGGCCGCGAACGGGCAAAATGCCCGTGACGATCCCGAGCGGTTCGAGCA
>JBQCJB010000456.1:0-6935 GCA_051953155.1 Aureliella sp.
CACGTCCTTGAACTCGCGATAGACGCTGGCAAACCGCACGTAGGCAACCTGGTCGACGTGGCCCAAGCGGTCCATCACCATTTGCCCGATGTGGCGACTGGCAACTTCGTTTTCGAAATCCGACTGTACTTCGGCCTCGACCTCGGCCGCCAAAGCGCGGATCGATTCGGTGCTGACCGGGCGCTTCCAGCAGGCTCGCTCGACGCCGCGTTCGATCTTCTCGCGCTGGAAGGGCTCGCGAACACCGTCCTTCTTGACTACCTGCAAGGCCAGGTTCTCGACGCGTTCGTAGGTCGTAAAGCGTTCGCGGCAGTGATTGCACGAACGTCGGCGGCGGATCGCGCGACCATCGTCGCACGCTCGCGAATCGAGCACCCGATCGTTGTCGGCGCCGCAGTGCGGACAATGCATAAGAAAAATCCCTTTTCGACGAATCACTGCCAGGCAATGTCCTGAAGCTGCGCTTCGGCGGCATCGCCAGAGAGTATTGTTGCGTTCCGTCGCCAGCATGCAATGGAGACCCCGCCAAACCACTGGGTTTTCGTTGTATACTCACAGCTCCGAAGTCCCTCTCGTCCACACTGCAAGGAGATCTGCTTTATGGCCAACGAGCCCCTGGCCTCCGACGGCGGTATGTCCGCTCAAGAGAAGTTCACCGCAGCAGCCCGGCAACGCGTCGAGTCTGCGCCGAGCACCTCGTCGGAGCGCAGCCTCTGGAAAGGTGGCTACTCGGGCAAGGCCATGTACGGGACTTGGGTGCTGTCGGCAATCATCACCGTCGCAGCGATCGTCGCCCTGATCATGCTGGGCAACCAGAACAATCTGCTGTGGCCCATCGGCGGGGCCGCTATCATTGCCTGGTGGGTCATCGTGCTGGGCGTGTACATGGTCCGTCGCCTGTCGGTGCATTACGAACTGACGACCCAGCGCTTCATCCATCAGCAGGGCATCCTCGTGCGCCGCACCGACCGCATCGAAGTCATCGACATCGACGACGTCAGTTTCACCCAGGGCATCGTCCAGCGGATGCTCGGCGTGGGCACCATCGTGCTCATCAGCAGCGACCGCTCACACCCTCAGTTGCGGCTGATGGGCATCGATCAGGTGGCTACGGTCAGCAACATGATCGACGATGTCCGCCGCGACGAACGCCGCCGACGCAGCCTGCACATCGAGCAGGTTTAGTGCAAGCGGTTGCAGGACTTTAACAAATCTTGCGACTAGTCTTGCGATTTCCCGACTTTTTGGCTAATTAGCTGCCAGGCGCGCCTCCGCCAGCCGATGGCCGGGGGCGAGGAACGGGAAAAACGCTCGAGCAAGGAGGCTGCGAGATGACAAGCCTGTCGAAACTGTGGGTGCTCGCGACCGCGCTGGTCGCCGCGCCGTCGCTGACTGCCCTGGCCCAGCCAGGCGCCGGCGGCGGCCAAGACGCTGCGCCTGCCTTCGCCGATCCCGATTTCCGCGACCGCATGTGGGAAGCCGGCGGCCCGCGTCTGAACCAAATCGACACCGGAAAACTCGTCCTGGGCGTCGAAATCGTCGGCAACAAGAAGGTCAGCCAGAACAAAGTCCTCTCGCACATGCAGACGCGACCGGACCGAATCTTTGACGAAAAGCAGCTGCTGGCCGACGTCAATGAACTCTACCGCACCGAGCTGTTCCGCAAGGTCGAAATCTCCAAACGCGAAACGGACGAAGGGGTTTTCGTCAAAGTCCAGATCACCGAACAGCCACTGGTCGACGAGGTCATCTTTCACGGCAACCAGCGGCTGGACGATCGCCGCCTGAAGAAGCACTGCGGTATCGAAAAAGGGGATCCAGTCAATCCATTCTCCGTGGAGATGGCTCGCCAGCGCTTGATCGACTATTACCGCGAAAACGGCATGAACCATGCCGACGTTCAGATCATCGAAGGCAATAAGGCAAGCGATACGCGGATCTTTTTCGAGATCGCCGAAGGCAATGTCGAACGCGTATGGTCGATTAATTTCGAAGGCAACGTCGTTTTCAGCAGCGCCTTGTTGAAATCGAAAATCAAGTCGGCGGACGCCCGCGGCGGGGCGACGCCGTATCTGATGAACAAGGCGAACCTGCTGCAAATCGAAGAGGACACGCAGCGCCTGACCGCCTACTACCGCTCGCTCGGTTACTTTCGCGCCCGCGTCAGTCACCGCATGGACTACGATCCGACGGGCGTGTGGGTATACCTGACGTTTGTCATCGACGAGGGGCCGCAGTTCTACGTGCGGACGATCTCGATCGCCGGCAACCAGTACTTCACCACCGATCAACTGAGTACGTCATTGACGCTCAAGGAAGGCGAGCCCTTCAACCTGGGCAAGATGAGTCGCGACCAGCGGACGATGCGCTCCGAGTACTACGGTCGCGAAGGCTTCGTCTTCGTCGATATTTCCCCCGAGCCTCATTTTCTGGCTGACGAACCGAATCAGCTCGATTTGGTCTATCGCATCAATGAAGGCGATCGCTACAAAGCGGGCCAGATCAACGTTCACATCGACGGTGACTCCAGCCACACCAAGCACAGCGTGGTGACGGCGATGGTCGGCCTGCGCGAAGGACGCATTATCGACTTGCGCGAGCTGGAATCTTCCGAGCGGCGGCTGAAGGCTTCGCAGATCTTCGAGACCAATCCGTCGCTCGGGGAACCACCACATATCGAGATTCGCCAGCCCGACGAGATGTTGGACGAACAATTGCCGTAGCGCCGAGCCCAGCGGGCCCATCGTCAGCTCTCAGCGACGCGGGCAATTTTTGACCAGCGAATAAGAAAAGACCGCAGCCTTGATGATTACCTGCCAGCACACCTACGCAGAGCCCGCAGCGAGGACCGCGCTTGCCAGCCCGGGCCGCTCGCGGTCGCGGCTCACCACTCGCAGCCTTGCTCGGCACCGGGTCGCTGGCCTGGTCGCCGGCCTGGCCGTACTTCTCACTCCAGCCTGCGGGCTCTTCGCGCAATTCGGTGCGCCGGTCAATCGCTACCAACAGACGCCACCCGCCAATCCATACATTCCCGGCGGACAGGTCCCAGCCCAAACCGCCGCGACCGGACAGCCGCCGCCGTACATTCCACCGGCTGCCGCCAATGTGCCGGCTCCGCAGCCAGCTTACGTCCAGCCCACTTACACGCCTCCCAATGCGGCCCCACCGGCCTACGCCCAGCCTTCCTATGCCCAGCCGACGCAGCCCGGTTACACGCAGCCGGCCTACGGACAGCCCGGCTACGCCCAACCCAGCTATGGCGCCGTCATCGGTGGAGCCAGCGGTGGGCAAGCGGCCCCGTACGTGACCTCGCAGTCCAGCGGCGTGCAGAGCAATTATCCGCCCGGCGCCGTAGCCGCACCTGGCATGGGACTGCCAAGTGGGCCCGCGGCTCCGGCCATGGGATACGGCGCCCAAGGCACCTACCAGCCCGATTCGATTTCGGCGTTTCAGGTGGCCCCAGGTGTGACTGGCAGCATCGATCCGCAAGGCGGCGTTCCCGCCGCGCTGGCGCCAGGAGTCTATCCACCCTCGATCGATCCCTCGACCGGCTTTACGACACCGACGCCCTACCAGCCGCGGATTCGCGAAGCACCGATCGACATCTATGTTCAGGAAGCTCGCACGGGCCGCATCGTGCTCGGCGGCTCGGTCAACAGCGACTTGGGATTGGCCGGCCAGGTAATCATCGACGAACGGAACTTTGACTACCGTCGCTTGCCGACCAGTTGGAGCGACCTTTTCGGTGGGCGAGCTTTCCGCGGCGCCGGCCAAAGCTTTCGCGCGGAGCTGATGCCGGGCACCAACGTCCAGCGCTACACGGTGAACTTTACCCAGCCGCACTTGTTCGGATACTCGCCGATCAGTTTCTCGCTGGGAGGCTTCTTGTTCAGTCGCCAATTCCGCGACTGGACCGAGCAGCGTCTGGGAGGCCGCGTGGCATTGGGTTACGACATCACGCGCGACCTGTCGGCCACGACCGAGCTGCGGATGGAAGATGTCAAGATTTACAACCCGCGTCTGGGCGGTATTCCGGAACTGGATCGCGTCCTGGGCAGCAATGACTTGTACACGGCTCGCTTCCGACTGGCGCACGACACGCGAGACAGTCCGTTCATGGCGACCGAAGGTCATTTAATCGAAATGATCTACGATCAAGTGTTCGGCGAATTCGATTATCCGCGCGGGCAACTGAACTACAGCCGCTACTTCCTGGTGCGCGAGCGGGCCGATGGCGGCGGGCGGCATACGCTGGCCACGACGTGGAAGGCTGGGATCACCGGCGCCGACACTCCGCTGTTTGAAAACTTCTTCGCCGGTGGTTACAGCACGCTGCGTGGTTTCTCGTTCCGCGGCGCCAGTCCCAAGACGGGCGACCTGCAGGTCGGTGGACGCACGATGTTCCTCGGCAGCTTGGAATACCTGTTCCCGCTGACGGCGGACGATATGCTCCGGGGGATTCTCTTTGTTGATTACGGTGCGCTTTCGAAGGACTTGAACGTTTCTTGGGATGATTATCGCATCGCGCCAGGTCTGGGCGTGCGCGTCAACGTGCCGGCCTTGGGCCCTGCCCCGCTGGCCTTCGACTTTGCATTCCCGGTCAAATACAATGACGCCGACGACCGGCAAGTCTTTAGTTTCTTTATGGGATTTACGCGATAAAAATTCAGCCCAGTGCAGCCCTGCGACGTGGAAAGTGCTCGGTTGCAGCGGCCTAAGGGTGGACTCGGCTGGATTGCGGCGTCGATAACGAGAGCATCGGCGCCCCTGGCGCGATGAGACCGCGCGACATTGCTCGACCGCTCGTGAGCAACTCTCATTTCGGGTACAACTTTTCGACGTAGCGAAGTTATGCAGGCCGAGCATAGCGCAAGCTTGTGCGGCTGGAAAGTTTTACCGAGTCACACCAATCCGACCTTCCCGCAATTCTTAGGTGGATGTCGTAACGAGCGCCGAAGCAGGCGGTTTTCGGCTCGTGGACGCCAGGTTTCAGGCGGCGGTTCCTAAGACGGTGGTATGTTTCCATTGTCCCCGGACCACCCCAGAATTGTGCTGAGAAGGAACCACGACAGCATGCTCATGCGTCACCCGCACCCCGAGTTACAATTTGCATACAAACTCCCGTACGGCGCGGTCGTCACCGATCGCGGTGTGCAGTTCGTCGTTTTCAGCCGCAGCGCAACGGCGATGCGCGTCCTGCTGTATGACCATGTCGACGATCGCGAACCGACCGAGATCATCGACTTCGATCGCGACACGGACCGCTGGGGAGATGTGTGGAGCGCGTTCGTGCCGGGTATTGGTGCTGGCCAGCTCTACCACTTCCAAGCCAACGGACCTTACGATCCGGAATCGGGACAATGGTTCGACGGTAACGCTCGCTTGATCGATCCGTGCGCCAAAGCCTTGGCCGGATGTTTTCAAAAGAGCACCGACGGCGTGCTGCGGCCGCCCAAGTGCGTCGTCGTCGATGACTATTTCGACTGGGAAGGTGATCGCCACCTTCGCCGACCGCTCGCCGATACGGTCATCTATGAAATGCACGTGCGCGGCTTTACCAAAAGCAAAACTGCGGACGTCGAACATCCCGGTACGTACTTGGGGGTGATCGAAAAGATCCCCTACCTCAAGTCGCTGGGCGTCACGGCAGTCGAACTGATGCCGGTGCACGAGTTCCCGATTCTCGACATCCATGGCAACAAGATGGAGCGGCCGAACTATTGGGGTTACGACCCGATGGCCTTCTTCGCTCCGCACCGCGGATACGCCAGCAGCCGCGAGCCCGGCGCGCAGGTCAACGAATTCAAACAGATGGTCAAAGCCCTCCACCAGGCGGGCATCGAAGTCATTCTGGATGTCGTCTTCAACCACACCAACGAAGGCAATGAACTGGGCCCGGTCCTGTCGTTCAAGGGGCTGGAGAACCAGGTCTATTACATCCTCAACAGCGGTGGCAGCCACTACAGCAACTACACCGGTTGCGGCAACACGTTCAACGGCAACCACCCGATCTGCCGCGAACTGATTTTCCACTGCTTGCGCCACTGGGTTCACAACTATCACGTCGACGGCTTCCGCTTCGACCTGGCCAGCATCCTGTCGCGCGACCGCTACGGCAACTTGATGCCCAATCCACCCTTGGTCGAACAGATCGCAGAAGATCCGATGCTGGCCGACACGAAGATCATCGCGGAAGCGTGGGATGCCGCCGGGGCCTACCAGGTCGGCTCGTTCGGCGATCTGCGCTGGGCCGAATGGAACGGTCGTTATCGCGACGACGTGCGCCGCTACTGGCGCGGCGACAGTGGCATGACGGGCCCGCTGGCCACGCGCTTGGCCGGATCCTCGGACCTGTACGAGCATGCGGGCCGAGCACCCTACTGCAGCATCAATTTCATCACCAGTCACGACGGGTTCACCATGAATGACCTGGTGAGCTTTAAAGACAAGCACAACGAAGCCAACGGCGAGGGCAATCGCGACGGCGACAACAACAATTGCAGCGACAATTACGGCATCGAAGGGCCGACGCGCCGCAAGCCGATCGAGCGCCTGCGACTGCGGCAGATCAAGAACATGCTCAGCACGATGATGCTCAGCCAAGGCGTGCCGATGATCGTCATGGGCGATGAATGCCGACGCACGCAGCGCGGCAACAACAACGCCTACTGTCAGGACAACGAGATTTCCTGGTTCAATTGGTCGCTCGTTAAACGCAACGAGGAATTGGTCAACTTCGTTCGCGGCCTGATCGCGATTCGCAAGAGCCAGCCGACGCTGCGGCGGACGCGGTTCTTGACCGGACGACCGTTCGATTCGCGGGGCGTCTCCGATGTCAACTGGTTCAATCACCTGGGCCTGGGGGTCAACTGGGACAACCCCGACGGGTCGCTGACCTGTTGGCTACCCGCCCCGGCAGCTCATGACGATCCGCA
>JBQCJB010000457.1:0-8842 GCA_051953155.1 Aureliella sp.
ACTGGCGAGCAAGGTCTGCGTATGGTTGCTTTCCGCTGTGGTCATGTTTGCGTCTCTCGCAGCTTTTTACGCACTCCTTTATGCCGTCGGGATCCAGTCAGGGCGTACGTCCGCGACCTTCAACCTGTACTTCAACGCCGAGGTCCAATTCACGGTCGTGATGATGTTGCTA
Organism: Aureliella sp.; assembly: GCA_051953155.1. GTDB lineage: Bacteria > Planctomycetota > Planctomycetia > Pirellulales > Pirellulaceae > Aureliella. The sequence goes on from JBQCJB010000457.1 coordinate 173, forward strand.
GTCCCGCTCGAGGGCTTCGTCATCTTCAGCCTCGCATGCCTGCTGTGGAACGACACGCTGCTGGCCATGGTGGGCGCTGCCGTCATTGTGATGGCCGGTCAAATCTTGATCAACATGGCCGTCGTTCCTTGGTTCTACGGTGCCTGGGCCGAGGCGCGGATCGGCGCGCCGGGTTATCTGCGGACGACCGTGCTCGCGACTCTAGGCTGGGTGGCGCTGGCAAGCGTTGGACTGCTGGTGGCCTTTCGTTGGCGGTGGACCAGCGGCCAACTTGCCTCGATTTCCCTCGTGCCGCGATCGTCGTTCGGGCGCTGGACTAGCTTTCGCCAGCCGACGGCCTGGCAAACTTTCGCCGAGCGCTGCCGACAGCCGAGCGAGCTGCGCATGATGCTCGCGCACGGCTGGCGGTCGGCGATCGGCGTGCAACTGGCAATCTTCTTAATGCCGGTCATCTCCGCTTTCACAACCTCTGCGCAGTCGGGAGCGACGCCTAGTCTGGCAGTCATCGCTGCGGTGCTGCTAGGCATCACGACGTTTGCTGGCGACCGAACACTGCGCCGCGACCGATTCTTCGCCGATCGCGGGGCCTCGTGGGTACGTTTTCTGACCGGCCACCTTCTGCCGCCGCTGGCGATGATGTCCATTATTATCGCCGTCACCTACTGGAACGTGTCGCTCAGGGCTTCAACCGACCTCCGAGCTCTCTGGTTCTTCGCACTCCTGGCGGCAGGGTTTGCCGTCGGGGTCTTTAGTTCCGTGTGCATTTCCAGCAGTGTGGTGGCGACCACGGTCGCCGGCCTGACACTGTGGCTCGGCGGCATCGTTTACGCTTTGGCGATCAACTTTTGGGAGGTCTGGGCATCGGACATTAACTACCTATTGTTAGCGGTTCCGCTGACTCTGGCAGCGATCGCGGCCGGCGTCCTGGTACAAGTGCCGCGCAATCTGGTCTTGGACCGCCCAAAGACATTGCCGATCTTCGTCGGCGTGATCGGCGGTGGAGTGCTCGTGCCACTTTTGCTCTTGTTCTGCTTTGGATTCCTGCGTGTTCCCGCGGTGCCTTGGCAGGGGTTGGCTGTCGATGAGGTCAAGTTCCTACCGTCGGTGCAACTGCCAAATTTTGACAGCCAGCTGCCAGCCGCTCCGAGGAATATTCTGCCCTATCAACCTGCATTGGCTTCGCCGACTTACGCCCAGCATCTCACCTGGTCGCCGGATGACTATCTGGAAACGCGCCGGCAGATCGACGAAGCCCACGGCCTTGAAAACTGGTTCGACACATGGGGGCGCGCGTTGACAGACTTGCAAGGGAAAATCGAGCGCCGCGATGATTATCTCCCTGCCTCGATTCCCCTACTGAACACAATGTCGAGACTGATCGAATCGACTGCCCTTGTCGCAGCCATGGCGACTCGCGAGAAGCATGCACAGCTTGCTGTGCAGGCGTGGAAGCTCAACCGTGAACTGCTACAACTGAGCAACGCCAATACGCTGGTCGCCAGCAGTTCGCTCTCATTCAGGCTGACAGCTTACCGCCTCTGGTTATCTCTCGATGACGACGAACTGGCAATGCTCCAGCAATACGCACCGCTGGCGGAGTTAGTGCCGCCACCGGCCCCACACGACTTCTGGGCGCGGGCACTGAAGGAGCGATGGACGATGCGCAGGCTAGTACAAAGAGAGACCGCGTTCGATCCAAACGTCAAACCGGGACTCACTTTCGCGTACCACTGGATACCGCCACTCCGTTGGCAGGCGGAACGCCGCATGGCGCTGACGCTTGCGGACGAACTGGCGACATTCGACACGCCGGGTCGAGCCGCGGACCATATCGACCCGCTGGATGTCCAGGACGCTTTCTCGGGGCACGATACCCTGTACTTCCAACTACAGATCTTACGCGATCTCCAGACGCGGTTGGAAAGTCGCCTCGCGCCTTGGGAATAGACGTGAGACCTGGTCGTGCACATCGGGCGTCTGATCGGTTCAAAGTTCCAGCCGCTCCGTTGCATCGCCGAAGCGGTCCAACCGCAATCCCATTTTGTCCATGATCGACAGATACAGCCGGCACATTTGCCGGTTGGGTTCAGAGCGGTAATCGAGAACTCGGCCCCCTTGGATTGAGCCACCGCCACCGCCGAGCATGACCACCGGCAACTGGGTCGCGTCATGGTTGCCGTGCAACATGCTCGAGCACATCAGCAGCATCGAATTGTCCAGTACACTCCGCTCCCCTTCCTGAATGCGGTCGAGTTTGTCCGCGATGTACCCCAGTTGCGAGAGGAAGAATTGGTTGACTTTCAGCCAATCCTCGGAGTCGGAATGCGACAACAGATGATGGATCATGTAATCGACGCCCAGGTTGGGAAAGCGGAGCGACGAATGATCGTTGTTCAGTTTGAGCGTGCACAAACGCGTCGTATCGGTTTGGAAAGCCAAAACGAGGATGTCGCACATCAGCCGCATGTGTTCAGCGATGTCCTGCGGAATACCATCGGCCGGGCGCGGTATGTTGGGCTCGGTCAGCGTCGGCCGCCAACCTTGTAGTTCGCCTCGATTGCCAGCTCGTTCGATACGCTGCTCGACTTCGCGCACCGAATCGAGGTATTCGTCTAACTTGCGGCGGTCGCCGCGACTGATGCGCCGTCGCACGTCTCCTGCGTCAGCCAGGACCGCATCCAAGACGCTCTGGTCGCCCTGCTCCGCTTCGTCCTTGAACAAGCGGTCGAAGGCTAAGGCGGGATACAGCTCTAGCGGCGTCGGCGTCGTGGGCGAGCTCCACGAAATGTGCGAACTGTAGAGCATCGAGTAGTTCTTGTGCACCGACGGGTTGGCCTTTTCGCAGCCCAGCACAAGACTCGGAACTTTGGTTTCATGTCCCTGATGCTGGGCCAACAATTGATCGACACTGGTCCCCGAACGGATCTCGCCACCGGAGGCGAGCGGCGCGCCGGAAAGCAAGTTGCCCGTCTGCGAACTGTGGATGTTTCCTTTGAGCGCTTCGGCGTTGAACAGCCCGCGAATTAGCAGCAACTTTTCGCGTTTATCCGCCAGCGGTTCGAGCACTTTGCCCAGCCGCATGTCGGTGCCGCTACCCTCGGCCCACCACTGCTGGCTGTGAAATCCGTTGCCGGCGAACAAGACGGCCAGGCGCACAGGAGCTTCGCCGCCGTTAGCGCTTTGCGGAACATCGCTGCCCCACGTTGCCAGCGACTCGAGCCACGGCAATGCCATGCTCACGCCCAGCCCGCGTAACATCATCCGCCGCGAAAAGTGTCGTCGATCGTTCATGGCGCGGAACCCTTTCTTCATGGCGTGTCTTGGTCGCGGATGTGCAGAAATTGGCGACTGCGAATGATGGGCAGAACGGCCGCGGAAACGCGATAGCCGTTTGTGTCCAGCGACTGCTGCATCTCAGCCATCAGGGGCTGGTCGGAAAGTTGGACGGCCCGTCCCAGGGCATAACCGAGCAGTTTACGACAAAACTGCCGAACGAGCACATCGCGCTTCTGCGTCACCAAATATTGGCGAAGTTCATCGGCACCAGCCACCGGCGTACCGTCGGGCAGCGTCACCGCCGTGTCGAGCGCGTGTCCCGCCACATCGTGCGACTGTAAGCGACCGATCGCGTCGTAGCCCTCGAGCGCAAAACCGAACGCGTCGATCCGAACATGGCAACTGGCGCAGCGCGGATCGTGCGTATGCCGCTCGACCAATTGCCGCACGGTCAAAGCTGCCGATGACTCGTCGCTGGGCAGCAGCGGTACATCCTTGGGCGGTCGCGGCAAGCGTTCGCCCAGCAACACTTCCGAGACCCAATTGCCTCGCAAAATCGGACTGGTCCGGGAGGCTCCCGACTGTTTAGCCAACGTCGCGCCAAAGGTCAGCACGCCGCCGCGACCCGATTGACGGACACCACTGACCCGTCGCCACTGGTCGCCGCTGATGCCGTCGATCTGGTAGTGCTGGGCCAGCCGCTCGTTGAGAAACGTGGCGTCGGAGTCGAAGATATCGAGCACCGAGCGATCGTTCTGAAACAGGTCAGTGAAAAACAACTCGACTTCGGTTTGTAGATCCCCTTTCAACTGATTGAATTCGGGGAAGTGCCGTTCGCTCTTTTCATCCAGGTCGCGGACATCGTGCAGCTGCAACCAGTGGCAGGCGAACTCGCGCGAGAGCTGCCGCACGCGTGGATCGGCCAACATCCTCCGCGCCTGCTCGGCCGCTTGCTGCGGCTCGTGCAATTTCCCGCTGGCGGCGAGCTCGCGCAGCGTTTCATCAGGGGGACCCGACCACAGAAAGTAACTCAACCGCGACGCCAATTCCCAATCGCTGACCGGGCTGCTGGCGGTCCCCGGATGCGACTGCTCCAGCCGATACAGAAAGCGAGGCGACATCAGCACGCGCACCAGCACGAGCCGCGTGCTCGCTTCGTGATCGAGCCCCTCGGCTCGCAATTGATCGTAGAGCTGCCGCAGCCCAGTTTGTTCATCGGCGGTCAACGGTCCGCGAAAGGCCTGAGCTGCGAAATCCTCGACTGCCGCGAGATGACGCGGTTCGGCTGCGGCTATGGCAGCGCGGAATTCGGCTGCGCGCTGCTGAATCGGCTCGCGCAAATGTGCGAATAGCCTGGGATCGCTGTCCTGAGTGGCGAACTGCATGAGTTGTTCGTAGGCGTCTTCGACCGTTAACAAGTCGTTGCTCACGAAGTGCAATTCTTCCCACAAGCGATCGAGCTCGGCGATTTCGCTGTCATCCAGCATCAATCGCTGGAGATTCTCGTCTTCGCGATGGAACAGCGCCAGCGTGACGACTTCGTCTACGGGTACGATTTTCATGTAGCACAAGGCTGCGGGAAAAATTTGTCGAAAATCTGCGGCTGCCTTGGCGAATTCCGCATGGGCGCGCGTGCCGGTCCGAGCGACCACCGGCAGAGATGCGGTCAAGGGGGGCGGAGGCGTGGCGGGGGCATTACGCTTCAGCGTCGCAACTTGAAATTGAACGCAGGCGTCCTCGCCCGCTTCGGGAGCCAGTTCCGCGGAGACCACCAGTTCGCGACCGCGACAAAGCTCGCTCGGCAGCCGCAACGTGATGACCGACGGCGCTCGGCTCGCCAAAGCTGAGGCGTCCAGACTGCTCTGGCCATCGACGCTTCGGCCGAATTCTCGACCTGCATCCAGGATTGCGTTGGCATCGCCCCTTAGCTCGCCGCGTTGGGCCTGCCGTGCCAATTGGTCCATCAGCAAACCGACCAACGGGCCGGTTGGCTCGTGCGTCTGATCCCACAGCGTCCGGTCGGGCGAATCTTCGGCTGGGCGCGGCGCGGCCAGCAACGCTTCAACCTGCACGGCTAACTCGTCGCGCTGCTTTTTATCCGGCGCGTCAAACCATCGGCTCAAAAGCGAGCCAGCAGGCACGACGGCGCGGCTGTCGGCGCTCGCGGCGATGGGTTCCGCATAAAAGCTCCAAGTATCCGCATGGCCGTAGCCATCGGGATGCGGGTTGCCGGCCAAGATATTGGGCGCCACGTCGGCAGTCAGACTCCATTGACGCGGCACGACAACGCCGCCAGCTCTGTCGGAAGCCTGTGGTTGCTCGTTGGACGGAACCTCTGCGGAGGAGCTTGCCAACTCTTCGCTCAGCCGGAATTCGATGTCGGTCAGATCGCACGCATGATTCCCGTCGCGCGGTCCGACGAGGAACGTCACCAGTTCGCCTTCGCGAATGCGAATGTGCTCCAGTGGGCCGAAGGCCACGGGGCGACCGCCCTGGGCAAGGCCGCTGGCCAGTCGCAAGCGACTCGTTCCGCGTTGTACTTCAACCGCCCAACTGACCCCGTTGCCACATTCCGGATGCGCATGGGTGACGCTGCCCTCGACGCGCAAGCGGCCGCTGAAAGGACTGCGCCACGCGACCGCTGCGTTCATCGTCGGAGAGGGATGGACGACGACTCCGTGCGGCTTCAAGTTGCCCGGTATGCGGACGTGCTTGTCGCCGGAGCTCGCCATGATGCTGGGCGTTTCGGCCGAGCCCCAACCATTAACGAAATCGTGGCCACCGCCGTTGCGGAGCTGCTGGGTAAACAACTGGTCCAGCTTGACCGGTCCACTGCCGTTGATCGCCAGAAACTCAAACCAGATTTTCAGCACGTCAGCGTCCAAGTCGAACTCGGCAGCGAGCGCATCGATCTCCGGGGCTTTGTCTTTGGCGAGAACCGCATCGGCTGCCGCAAGAATTTTCGCATAGTCGCGCAGCAGTCGACCGCGCTTGGCTTCCAACTCCGTGGCAATCGCACTCACATGACGCAGCGGAATGTCGGCGCGGCCCGCTGCGACCAGACGCGGATTGGACCAGATCACCAGATCACTATCGCTCGTTTGCCCCGCGTCGCCGGCGGCCAAGGCGATTCCGATTTCGTGTTCGTCCGGGCTCGGCTCGAGTTTCACCCGCAGGAGCTGGCGACCGACGATCGGTTCGACCGCCGCCAACCACGGCTTCATATGACCAACGCTTTGAAAACGCGTGAGTGCCTGTTGCCACGCCTGAATTTCGTCCACCAGCCCAGCAACAGCTTGGGCATCGGCGATGGCAAAGCGGCTTTGGATGGCGCGCAGCAGGGCCGAGGAGTTTGGCGCGGTCAGGGCATCCCACAGAATGCGCATGGCCTTGGGATTCAAGTTCCGTCGCTTCGCCGCTTCGTCGGCCGAGAGCGCACCTGAGGAGAGTTCGGCTTTGAACTCGACCAGTGCTTTTAGGTAAGGCGTCAGCGGCAGACGACCGCCGGCGTTGGTATCCCACTGCAAGCCCTGCAGATTGACGCGGGTACTCCCGGATGAATCGGTGTAGCGTCCATAGAACTCGCGCAAGCGCCTGAGGACGTCGTCGGTCCAGTCGCGGCGCGTCGTGTGCGGCGAGAAGCGTATCCCATCGGGCAACAGGATCGCGTGCTCAGCCACGGATTTCGCGGCGGTCATATATTTGTCCAGCAGCGCCGGCGACATCACCAGCGCGTTGCCGGTGTTGGTGAATCCCTCTCCGGCTGCGCTGTCGGCTGGAAACTCGCGGGCGGGCTCCAGCGGTTGGCCGGTCAGCGCCTGAATCGTGTTGGTGTATTCGACATTGTTTAGCCGCCGCAGGACAACTGGCCCGGGGTCGCCGGCCGTCGCCGCGGCCTCGGCCGCTGCGAATGCATCCAGCCACTGCTTCAGTCCAGTCTTTTCGCCGTTGCCCAGCTGGGGAGCCTCGCTCGGTGGCATCTGGCCATCGTCGAGCATTTCGATAACTTTCAACCACACGGCCGGTTCGCTGCGCACATCGGCCAGCGATGCGAAGCGCTCCAAGTCCAGCTCGCCCTCGCGTTTATCGGTGGCGTGGCAAGTCCAGCACTTTACCTGTAGCAGCGGCTTGATGTCCGCGGCGTAGCGCTGCGCCAGCGCGGCAAAATCGTCGGCGGCAAAGGTCTCGGCCCCCAAGAACGTGACGAGGCTGGTCAGCGCGACCAGGCAGCGATGAACGAAGGCATGCATGCCAGGGGTCTCTGGTAAAAGCGGGACAGCTTGGCCTGCGGAAGGCAAACTGCGGCGGGAGGTGGGCGGTTACTTGCTCGAAACCATCCCTGATCTTACTTTGAACGCTCGGCGGCCGAAACGGGACATGCGGTTGCCGCGCGTCCCGCCGGCGACTGCGACTGGCTTCGCACATCAGTCGCATCGCCACTGTTTCATTCTTCCCGTCCGCGAGGAATTGGCCCGTGCACCGCACCGAACGATCGCAACTGCAGCAACGACTTTTTCCAGGTGGCATTCCGCGGCTGTGGTGCCCTACCCTGACGTACTTTCGGGCAGCCCACGCGCTCGACCCGCAGCGCACGGCGGCCCATCTAGAGCGACTCGCCCCTTTCGTTCGCGGCGTCCTCGTCCCCGGTTCGACCGGCGAGGGTTGGGAAATGAACGATCGCGAGATTCGGCAACTGCTCGAAACGGTGCTGCCGTGCGCCGCGCGATTGGGCATGCGAACGCTCATCGGAATATTGAAGTTTGACACGCCAGAGATGCTGGCGGCGATTGACCAGCTGAAGGATCTGATCGAACATCCCGCAGCGGTAGGGATCACCGTTTGCCCACCGCGAGGCGCGGGCCTCGACCAAATGAAACTGGCCGATAGTCTGCGAAGAGTGCTCGAGCGCCAGTTGCCGACCGCCATTTACCAATTGCCTCAAGTCACCCAGAACGAACTTGCCCCTGAGACTTTGGCCAAGTTGGCAGACGAGTTTCCCAACTGGTTCATGTTCAAGGATACCAGCGGCGAAGATCGCGTCGCCTTGTCGGGCGTCGATCTTCAAGGCGTGTTTATGGTGCGAGGTTCCGAGCGCGGCGGCTACGCGAAGTGGACGCGCGGCGCAGGAGGGCCCTATGACGGATTCCTGCTGAGCACGGCCAACTGCTACGCAGCGGAACTAGCCCAGATCATCGAACTGCTCGATCGCGGCGAGTTAGCCGCAGCGCAGCAACTGTCGGCCAGGCTCGAGCAAATCGTTGCCGCTGCGTTTGAGCTGGTCCAGGATTTTCCAAGCGGCAACCCGTTTACCAACGCCAACAAAATCCTGGATCACATCCAAGTCCATGGCGACCAAGCCGCCACGGTACCTGCCCCGCTGCTGATCAGTGGAGC
>JBQCJB010000458.1:0-5730 GCA_051953155.1 Aureliella sp.
GTTCGCCTTCGAGGGGAGCATTTTCATCGCCGGCGCCGCCGTGCAGTGGCTCCGCGATGGCCTGGGCATTATCAAGACGTCCAGCGACGTCGAAGCGCTGGCGACTAGCGTGCCGGACACCGGCGGTGTTTATCTGGTGCCTGCGTTCGCCGGCTTGGGAGCTCCGCACTGGGATCCGCATGCCCGCGGCACGATCGTCGGACTGACGCGCGGCAGCACGGCAGCCCACATCGCTCGCGCCGCGCTTGAAGGTGTCGCCTTCCAAGTTGCCGACGTGCTGGATGCCATGCGCGAAGATTGCGGCATACCGGTGGCCCAGCTCCGCGTCGACGGCGGCGCCGCAGCGAACAATTTGCTGATGCAATTCCAAGCCGATTTGCTGCAGGCTCCGGTAGTGCGTCCCAAGATTATCGAAACGACCGCCCTGGGAGCTGCCTACTTGGCCGGTCTGGCGGTCGGCTTCTGGCAGGATACCGCTGAAATTCAAAAAGTTTGGCAAGCCGATCGCATCTTCGAACCCAAGATGCCAGCTGACGAAGTGGCCGCTCGCCGCGAGCGTTGGAAAGCTGCCCTGGATCGCGCGCGCCAATGGGAGCCAACTTCGTGAGTTCGTTTGTTCGAGATCAACACGTCGCCCGCGCGCAGGATAAATCGGCCAGCGGTGCGACTTGGGATATGGTGGTCATCGGCGGCGGTGCGACGGGCGTCGGCGTCGCCCTCGACGCAGCCAGCCGAGGTTACTCAGTCTGCCTGCTCGAGCAGTCGGACTTCGGTAAAGGCACCTCCAGCCGTTCGACCAAGCTGGTCCACGGCGGCGTCCGTTATTTGAAGCAAGGCAACATCAGCCTGGTGCGCGAGGCGCTGCATGAGCGATCGCTGCTGCTGAAAAACGCCCCGCACGTCGTCCGCGACTTGCCCTTCATCATTCCCTGCCCCAACCAGTGGCAAGCTTTCTTCTACGGCACCGGCCTCAAAGTGTACGACTTGCTGGCGGGCAAGGATAATCTGGACCGCTCGCACCGACTGAGGCGTTCGCAAGTGCTCCAGCGGATCGCGACGCTGAATCCTCGCACCTGCGCTGCCGGCATCCTGTATCACGATGGCCAGTTCGACGACGCGCGGCTGCTGGTGAACCTCGCCCAGACAGCCTCCCAGCAAGGTGCGACGCTCATCAATTACGCGCGGGTCACCGGACTGAGCAAAGCGTCCGACGGAAAAGTTTCCGGAGTGCGCTGGACCGATCTGGAATCGGGGCGCGAGCTGGAGAGCCAGGCGCGGGTCGTGATCAATGCCACCGGACCGTTTTGCGACGCAGTGCGGCGACTCGACGAAGCGGCCGCGACTCCCATGGTCGCTGCCAGCCAGGGTATCCATCTCGTTTTGCCCAAGCGCTTTCTGCCGGGCGATACCGCGATGATGGTCCCCAAGACCTCCGATGGACGCGTCGTCTTTTTGATCCCCTGGCACGATCGCGCGGTGCTCGGCACGACCGATACGGGTATCGACAACGTGCCCTTGGAACCCACACCGCAGTCAAACGAAATCGAGTTCCTGCTCGAAACGGTGGCTGAATATTTGGAGAGCCCGCCGCGGCGCGAGGATATCCTCAGCGTCTTTACCGGCATTCGCCCGCTGGTGGTCGCAGCGCCCGGAGCCCGCACTTCGCAGCTCTCGCGCGATCACACCGTCAGCGTGTCGCCGAGCGGTCTGCTGACGATCACCGGCGGTAAGTGGACTACCTATCGCAAGATGGCCGAGGACTGCGTCAATCAAGCGGCCGAACTGGGCGGCCTGCAGCGGCAAGCCTGCCGGACGCACACGCTCCGCATCGCCGGCGCGCCGGCAGCCAACGGTACGTCCGCGGACGTGCCGACCGAATTCCATATCTACGGTACCGATCAAGCACATCTTGATGCGATCGCCGCGTCGACGCCGGGTGCTGGTCAGCGGTTGGATGAACGCCTGGTGGTTTCGCCTGCGCATGTCCTGTGGGCCGTGCGTAGCGAGATGGCTCGCAGCGTCGAGGACGTGTTGGCTCGTCGCACGCGCAGCTTGTTTCTCGATGCCCGCGCGGCGCTGGCGATTGCTCCGCGCGTGGCGGAGATCATGGCTGGCGAACTGGAACGCGACGACGCCTGGCAGCGCGACCAAATGGCGGCCTTTACGGAAACCGCCCAGCACTTTTTGCCTTGAGACTGCCATCAGACAACCGGTGGGCGAGACGTCTTTAGGCGATCAGATCGTCGACGATGCGGCCGTGAACGTCGGTCAGTCGGAAATCGCGACCGGCATAGCGATAGGTCAGCCGCTCGTGATCGAGCCCCAGCAAATGCAGCAGCGTCGCATGCAGGTCATGCATGTGAATTTTTTGGCGCACGGCGCGGTGGCCGAATTCGTCGGTCTCCCCAACGGTGCGCCCGGCAGCTACGCCTCCGCCGGCCAGCCAGATCGTAAAGCCGCTGGGATTGTGGTCGCGACCGGTGCCATTCTTCTCCGAGTACGGCGTGCGGCCGAATTCGCCGCCCCACCACACCAGCGTGTCTTCGAGCAAACCTCGCTGCTTCAAGTCGGCCAGTAGAGCTGCGATCGGCCGGTCGACCGCGCGGGCGTGATCGGCGTGCTTGGGCAGATTCGAATGCTGGTCCCAAGCAGGGTTCGCCGAATTGTCGCCGTAGTTGACTTGGATGAAGCGCACGCCCGACTCGCACAACCGCCGGGCGAGCAAGCACTTCTCTCCAAAGGCGCGCGTTACCGCATCGTCGAGTCCGTAGGCCGCTTGCGTCGCGGCGGTTTCCTTTTGAATGTCGAAAACCTCCGGCGCGACCGTCTGCATCCGCCAGCCCAGCTCGTAGGATTCGAGCACCGCCTCGAGCTGATGGTCCGCTTGGTGACGCCGAGCCAAATGCTCGCGATTGAGCGACTGGATGAAATCCAATTGCCGCCGCTGGTCGGTGGCTGAGGGCAACAGCTGGCTGCCGGCAGCGGTCAGGTTTTCGATGCGCAGATTGCTTGCCTCGGTGCTGGCGGTGCCAATCGCCGTGCCTTGGAACTTGGCTGGCAGAAACGCCGATCCGTAGTTGCGCGGTCCACCGTTGCCGACCGACGGCGCGATCGAAACGAAGGCGGGCAAATCCTCGTTCTCGGATCCCAGCCCATAAGAAACCCAAGATCCGAACGAGGGACGCACGAAGTTGGTCGAACCGCAGTGGAGGAACAAGGTCGACGGCCCGTGCGCGACGCCTTCGGTATGCATCGAATGGGCGATGCACATGTCATCGACATGCTCGGCCATCGCCGGGAATAAATCGGAAACCCACCGCCCCGTCTCGCCGTAGCGGCGGAACTTCCAGGGCGAATTCATTACGCGCTGCAGCGAACCGCGCTCGCCGCGCTTGGCGATCGCGCGGTCGTCGTCAAAGGGCATCGTCTGTCCGTCCAGCTTGGCCAACAGTGGTTTATAGTCGAACGAGTCGACGTGGCTGACACCCCCCTGCATGAACAAGAAGATGATGCGCTTGGCCTTGGGAGCGAAGTGTGGCTGGGCGGCGGCAGCCGAAGCTGCGCGAGTCAACAGATCGCCGCTTGCCAAAGCTCCAAAGCCACACGCGGTTTGCATTAGCCAGCGACGTCGACTCGAGAATTGCATAGCAGCCTCGCATGGGTGACAGCGGCGAACCATTTTTTGGCGACCCCTAGGATAAGATGATACCATAACTCCATTATCCACGGTTAAGTGCCGGATTTCCCACCGTTCTCGCCCGCGGCGCTCTTTGCATGCACCTTCGACACTCGCTGGCTTCGCTCTTGATTGCCTTTGTCTGCGGGCTCTCTGCGCCCGCATTCCCGGCATCCGGCCAGGAGCATCGCGACGATTATGTTGGGGCCGTCAAACCGATCCTGCAGGCCAAATGCGTTGCGTGCCACGGCGGTTTGAAACAGGAAGGGGGCCTGCGATTGGACACCGGCCGTGCGGCCCACACCGGTGGCGACTCCGGACCGGCCCTCGCCGCGGGCGACGCATCGGCCAGTTTGTTGTGGCAACGCGTTAGTGCGACGGACAAAGACCAGCGCATGCCTCCCGAGGCCGAATCGCTGACCGCCGCCGAACTGGCGACGCTCCGCAAGTGGATCGAGGCCGGTGCTCCCTCACCCGCCGAGGAAGTTCCGCAGCCCGATCCCTACCGCCACTGGTCATTCCAGCCGCTGCCGACGAAGCCGATTGCTGTGCCGTCGCCCAGTGCCACGGCCGAAGGTCCGACAACCGAGATGCCGTCGCTCGGTGGGCTGCAGACGATCGACGCGTTCGTCGCTGCGCGTCTGCGAGCGGCTGGTCTGGAGTTCGCCCCACCGGCCGACTCGGTGACGCTGGTACGGCGCATGACGATCGACGTGCTCGGACTCGTACCCGAATGGCCAGAACTCCAGCGCTGGAGCCAGCGGCTGGAGAAGAATCCGGACGCGATCGAGCAGTTCATCGATACACTGCTGGCCAGTCCGCGGCGCGGCGAACGTTTCGCGCAGCAGTGGCTCGACGTAGTACGCTATGCCGACACGCACGGATTCGAAGTCAACACGCCGCGACCGAATGCTTGGCCGTATCGCGATTATGTAATCGCTGCCATGAACGACGATTTGCCGTACAATCGCTTCGCGGCCGAGCAGATTGCCGGAGATTTGTCGGCCAATGCGCCTGCAACCGGTTTCCTGGTTGCCTCGGCCGTACTGTTGCCCGGACAAATCGGCAAGGACGACGCCTCCAAACGACTGGCCCGCCAGGATGCGCTCGACGAGGTTGTTACCGGCGCGAGCGCGACCTTCTTCGGTTTGACGGTCGGTTGCGCCCGCTGTCACGATCACAAATTCGATCCGATTCCGCAGCGCGACTACTACGCTCTGCAGGCCTTCTTCGCCGGCATCGAGTATGGCGAGCGCGAGTTCGGTGATCGCCAGTCCGCAGAGCGGCAGCGGGAGCTCGAACGCCTTCAGCCGCAGATCGCGAAGCTAACCGCCCTGGTCGAGTCGTATCGACCGCTCGCTGCGCCGCAGGCCGCGTCGCAGACGGATGCTGAAAGCCGCAGCCCTGATGCGAACCGGCCGCTGCGCGAGCCAATTTCGCCGCTGAAGAACGTCGAGCGCTTTGCGCCGCAACTGGCCAAGTTCGTCCGCTTCACGACGCTGGCCACGATCGACGACAACAAGCACGAACCGTGTATCGACGAACTGGAAATCTTTGCCGACCGCGGCGCGAGTAACAACTTCGCTCGCAGCGCCGGTGTCGTCGTCGCATCCTCTGGCGACGCGCCGGTATCCGATCGACATAAACTCGAGCACATCAATGACGGACGTTACGGCAATGGTCGGAGCTGGATGTCCGATCGGCGCGGCGGCGGTTGGGTGCAGATCGAGTTAGGCGAAGCTCAGACCATCGACACCGTCATCTGGGGACGAGACCGTCAAGGCAAACTGCAGGATCGATTGCCGGTGCGTTACCGAGTGGAATTGTCGCTGGACGGCCACGACTGGACGTCGGTCGCGGACCATTCCGACCGCGCGCCGCGCGGGGCGAAATATGACCAGCGGCAGTGGCTTGAGCATCTGCCGGAAGATGCCAACGGACAAGAACTGTCCGAAGCGTTCGAACGGCTGGAGAGATTGCAGGCCCGCATGCAGCAACTCGAGCAGCCGCGCGTCGTCTTTGCAGCCGTTTCGCGGGCTTGCGACGAAACCCAT
>JBQCJB010000459.1:0-4666 GCA_051953155.1 Aureliella sp.
CCCCCATGTCGCCCATGTCGCCAGTACCGATGTACCAGTGGTCGATGATCTGAAACGTGCCCGTGACATCAGGCCCAGTAACGGTCGTCGAAAAGAGCGTTTCGCCTAAGGCCAGCGATTGGGAGGTGCCGTCGAGAATGCTGCTCATCCGCGTCGGGCTGTTGACGTACAGGCAGCCGTCCTGATTTTTTCGGCCGACAATCAAGTTCGACTGGCCGAAATCGAGCTTGGCTGTGCCGCTGGCCACCGCGAGGTAATCGCTCGGCACGCGGTCGGCGATCCCCTGGACGGAGACATGCTCGGGTGAGCCGCTGCTGGGGCAGCGATAGACGTTCAGGAACTGGGCGCACGCGCGTCCATTGGGCTGATTGCCATCGTCGAAAGGCTGCGAAAAATCGAGCGTGCTGTAGAGCGGCGACTGCTCCAGCTGCGGCAGGATCTGGGCGGTCCACATCACGCGGTTGGGATAGACGACGCCAGCGGGAAATCGGCGATGGACGTCGTGGTACGCATGCAAGGCGATGCCCATCTGGTGCAGGTTGTTCGCGCACTGCATCCGCCGGGCGGTTTCCCGTGCGGCTTGGACCGCGGGCAGGAGCAGGCCCACCAGCACACCGATAATCGCGATGACGACCAGAACTTCAACGAGCGTGAATGCACGTTTGGTTGGCTTGCCCACAATTGCACCTCCTCGAGAAGCCTCCGTTCAATATAGCCCCCGCGCGTTAGCAAAGCGGCCAATTTCCTGCGGCTGTTTGCCGGTTTTTCCGAGCTTGCGGTGCGGCATGACCGGACTGAGACGGACGCGACAGCGAGACACCACCCGCGGCGAAGACTTAGGAACTTAGTTTGTCGTCGCTGGTGTCGCAGAGGCCCAGAGGCATATCGTCCAGAGGATCGAGGACGCGGAGAGCTTTGCGGCCGGTATAAATGTCATGCAGAGCCTGGCCGACCAAATCGCCGCGCCACCCCAGCAGCAGGCTGGGCACCTCCCCGCCTCCGTCTTCGCCACCTTCGAGCCAGTAGATGATCAGGTCGCGGACGTCGTCAGAAGTGCCCACGATCGCGGTGGCGATATTTTGGCAGCGGCAGATGTAGGCCATGGCAGCGGTCAGAAATTGCTGGAGCAGCGCCGGCGGTCGAGCTCGTTTGGGGAAGCGTTGGCCGGGCCAATGCGGCTCGGGACCCGCGAGTCCCTCGACGACGCAGGCTGCCAACTCGGGCAGCAAGCGCTGCATGCCGGGATGGTGCAGACCGCGGATGGTGGCGATCTTGGCCGGGTCTGTCCAAGCTCGCTTGGCAACCTCCAGCAACAAGTCGTCGCGCAGCACCCGGCGAGCCGGCATATTCCGCTGTTCGGCGCGCTGCTCGCGCCATAGCCACAACGCCCGCACGACGGCCAGCTGGCGGCCGCGCATCGATTGCACGCCGCCGATGCGATGCCAGGCTTCCCGCAACTGGGTATCGATCAGCGCGGTTTGGCGGCGGCTGATTTCTTCGTCGAACCAGGTGAGCCGCTCCTTGGCAATCAAATCCTCTTCCAGCAAGCGATACAGCTTCGGCAGGTGCAACACGTCCAGGGCTGCGTATTCCAGCTGCGAAGCGCTCAGCGGTCGGGCGCGCCAGTCGGTCCGCGTCTCGCCTTTGTCGAGCACCTTGCCGAGCACTCGATTGAGCAAATTGCCATAGGATGCCGGATACTCGCCGCCCAGAATGCCGACGGCCAATTGGATATCGAAGAGCCCCGGCATGGTTTTGCCAGTCGCGCGGTAGACGAACAGCGTCTCCTCGCGGCCGGCATGCACGATGACTTTGCGGGCTGGATCGACCAGCAACGCCCAAAACTCTGCCAGTTGCTTGACCGTTTTCGGGTCGATAAGAAAGATCGCGTCGTCGGTCGAAACCTGCATCAGGCAGAGGTCGGGGCGATAGCTGTCCTCAGCCACAAACTCGGTATCGAAACCCACGATTTGCGCAGCGGCGACCGCTTCGATCAGCTCCGGCAGCTGGTGCTGCTGCTCAACCAACTTATAATTCACACGTTTCAAGGGCGCGGTCATCGAGAGGATCGCTATGGACTCGTAGCGTTCATTAAACTCGGCTTTTTGCCCGCTGCCTAGTTGCACTAGGGCACCTGCGCCTGCCTTACCGCCGAAAAAGTTCTTTTGAAAGCCGTTTACTCTTGAGCGAGCCTGCATTTCCCAGCCGCCGCCAGTTGTTGGTCAGCGTCCAGAATGTTCGCGAGGCAGAGCTGGCCCGCAACCTGGGCGTGCCGTGGATCGACCTGAAGAATCCGGCCTTCGGTTCGCTCGGTCGTCCCGATCTGCTGACCGCGCGCAAAGTTGCGGCGGCTCTCGCGCCGGCTCCGGTCACCGACTCGCTCCCACCGGCCTCAGTTCAGCCGGCCTCGGTCCTTCCGGCGTCGCCGCGCGGTCGGCTGTCGGGCCGCTTGAGTTCGCACGCCCCGCAAGACGGCGCGGCTGCGTGCCAGACCAGCGTGGCTTTGGGCGAGCTGCGCACGTTGAACTTCACGGCCGCCGCCGGGCTGATGCAGCTGTTCCCAGTGGCCAAGATCGGCCTGGCCGGCCTGGGAAGCGCCGTGCGCCGATCGCAGGCCGCGCTGATGCAGCAGCTCGACGGCCTCCGCTCGCAAAGCGCCGCGAGCGCTCAGATCGTGCTGGCGATGTACGCCGATTTCGAGCGAGCCGGCGGACCGGAACCGCTGGAGGTGCTGGAGATCGCCGCGCAGCTCGGTTCGCCATACGTCCTGGTCGATACGTTCATCAAAGATGGCCAGGGGCTGTTCCACTGGTTGACGCTGCAGCAGCTCAGCGACTTTGGCCAGCGCGCGGCGCAATTCGGTGCCAGCCTGGTCGTGGCCGGCAGCCTGACGACGTCCGACTGGCCACTGCTAAGCCAGCTCGGGTCAGTCATCGTCGGCGTGCGGGGCGGGGTGTGCATGAGCGACGCCGACCGCTCCAGCCGCCTGTCCCCGGAACGCCTTCGCCAGTGGCTGGAATGGAGCCGCACGGAAGCCCAACGCAATTGAGCCCAGCACAGCTGAGCCCGAAGCAATCGAGTCTAGCGTCGTTAATCGCAGCGGAGGGTGAGAAGCGTTAGCTCGGAGGGTCGCTGCGGAGCTTGAGCATCATCACCTGATTGCCGCAAGCGTTGTACTCGACCTCGTCCATCATTTCCTTGATGAGCATGACGCCGCGGCCATGTGGCGAATCGAGATGTTCTTCGTCCGTCGGATCGGGTAGCGCGTCGGGACAAAAGCCGCAGCCTTGATCGAGAATGCGCATCCGCGTCCGCTGGCGGCTCACGTGCAGTTCGACCTCGACCGTTTTGTCGGGCGATTCGTGGTTGCCGTGGGTGATGGCGTTGACCATCGCCTCTTCGACGGCCAGCTGAACGTGAAAGAGATCGCGTCCTTCCCACCCGAATTGTTCGAGGGCCTTGATGTAGCGCTCAATCAATTCATGCCCGACATCCAGCGAACTGGAAATGCGTTCGTGCAGACTCCAGTCCCAGGCCGAATCTGGCATTGCTGGCCGCTCCGTGAAACAGAAAACCTGCGACATTCGTCCCGTGTGTGGGCCGGTCGCCGGAGTGGGACTTAAATCGTTACGCCGAAGGCCTTCAGTGCATCCGCCTCAGTCTTCTTGATGTCGAAGACCCGGTTGAGCTTGGTAATTGTGAACACTTCCATGATCTCGGCGCGGAGCGCGCACAGCCGCAGCTTGCCGCCCGCCGCTTTGACCTTCTTGTCCATCATGATCAGTTTGTTCAAGGCAGCCGAACCGAGAAATTCGACGCCCTCGAAGTTCAGGATGACGTCCTTGAACTTGTCCTTTTCCAACAGCGTGAACATTTCATCGCCGACCTCTTCAATATTGGAAGGGTCGACGATCTTGCGGTCCAGAAAGCGGACCAAAGCCAGGTCCCCAATCGCGGAAACAGTGATTCGGCGGCGGTCAGCCATCGGCGTGCCTCACAATCTATGGTGATCTGAAAAGGCCAAATGTCGAAGAACGAGCGTGTTGAAAAACCAGCCTCGGGAGATGGAATCGCGCGGGGAGCCCGCGAACGACGGCCAATTTCAGCGTCAATATACTCGCATTCGCCGCGCGGGGTAACTATGCCCGGCTCAGACCGGCGCGGGCAAATCGCGGCGCTGGAAGATCCAACCAGCCGCGACGAAGCAGGCCCCCGCCATGCCCAGCAGCACGAGGGAAATTCCCAGCGGACCGAGGTCGGTTAACCAAAACAGCGAACGCGGATGTGTCAGGGCCCAGGCCGCGTCCGGGTCGCGGCTGATCAGATTCACGATCCCGTCGGGCTGGTACAGAGTAAAGAACGTAAACCGATGGCACCAGGCAGTCGCCGGCGTCGCTTTGGCCAATAGAAAGATCACCAGCTCCAACACGTAAACGCTGACCACCACGCCGATCGTTCGCCAGCGGTAGCGATCGAGCGCACTGAGCAGCGTGCTAAGGCTGAGGATGAACAGGGCAAAGGCAAACAGGTTCAGGCAGGGAGAAAGGAAGATGGCCGGATCGACCCGGTCGCGGAGCGGCACGAGGACCGTTTCTTCGTTTCCCGACATGATCGGAATTCTAAAGTTCCAGAACGGCAGTTCGATCGCGGCGCCGGTTTGCACCGT
>JBQCJB010000460.1:0-4416 GCA_051953155.1 Aureliella sp.
CCAGGCCGCGCGCCCCCGGCGACGACGGCACTCTCGAGCCAGTATCCGCCAGCGACGGTGTTGGAATGCACGACGCGCCACAGCTGGCCAGCATCCTGGGCCACTGGCCGCAAGTCGAGCGTGCGCTGCGGTGACGCCGTCAGCGCCCTCCACTGGCTGCCATAGATTTGTTGAACGCGCACGTAGCCGCGGGCCGCGGGCACGACGACCCAATCGGATTGCCGAATATTCCCCGACGGAAACATCGTCAACCGGTTATCACCGGCGCTGCCCAGGTACAGCGGCTCGCCCCGCTGGTCGCGCGTAGCCAGTCGCAGTTGGCGCGGCTGTGCCTCGCGTCGCTGCCAGACTTGCTCGAACAAATCGCTGGCTGCGGCCGGGCTGAAGGCCGACTCTCCAGCGGCAGCGTTCGTCGACGGCATCCCGGCAATCGGACCTAAGGCTTGCCCGCCGACAACTTGGCCTGCGGCAGGGGCAGGTGGAGCCGCCAAGGGCACGATCCGCATTTGGCTGGTCCGGTATTCGACGATGCCCCCGACCGCCGTACCAATTTGCATGCGACCATTGCCAGCGACCGGCCAGCGAACGATCTGTCCGGAAGCGCTGTTGCGGTAGCCTAGAAATTGCCCGTCGCTCGAATCGGTTCGCGGATCGCGAAGGTACAACGTCGATCGGCCATTCTGGTCGACGACGCGCAGTTCCCGCTCGGTGACTGTGGCTATCGATGTTCGGCCAAGCTCCGGCGCGCTCAGCTCAAAGATCGACTGCGCAGCAGCCGTCGCCGCCAAGCGACCGAACAGCAGGGCTGGTACCAGGCAAGCCAGAGCCCAGTACCCCAGGAAACGGTTTCGCGCGACCATCAGCCAGCCTCCCTTTAATGACTATGGCGTCTGTGGCCAGCCAGCGGAACATGGCCGAAGCTGGCGGGGAGTGACGGCTGCGGTTGTGTCGACTCGGACGAATCAATCTTCTTTGGCGCGCGTCCGTTCGACCTGAACCGGCTCCGACTTTTCCCACTTGTTGTTCTTCTCTTCTGCGCTGGGCTCGTTGAGCGGGCGCACGATTCGAAAGCCGACATGCAAGGCATCGGTCAGGTACCAGATGCTGACCGGGACCTGCGGGTCTTGTGCGATCCAGTCCTCCGTCGACGGCTCCCGCGCAGCGCTGCGGCACATCGCGGCGTCTTCGTTCCAGCCACCGCCGCGAACGACGCGCGGATAAAGTTCGGTCGGAATCGCCAGAGGATCTGTCTTTTCCGAACCGGGGCCGCTGCTCGGATAACCCTTTTCGTAGTACTGATCAAGCACCCACTCGGCGACGTTGCCGTGCATGTCATACAGCCCCCAAGCGTTCGGCTTCTTGCGGGCCACTTTGTGGTAGCCTTCGCCGGCGTTGTCCGCGAACCATGCATAATCTTCGAGCTTTTCAGGATCATCGCCGTACGAGTAGGCCGTCGTCGTGCCCGCGCGGCAAGCATACTCCCACTCGGCCTCGGTCGGCAGGCGGTAGTAGCGGCCGGTCTTGGCCGACAGCCACTTGCAGAAGGTGCGAGCCGCATGCTGCGTCATGCAGATGGCCGGGAAATCGCGTTTGCCCATGCCGAAGCTCATATCGGTATACGGTTTGGTCGGCTGGCTGATCTGAAAGACGTCGGCCAGCTTGTCCCTGGGGGTACGTTCCTGTTTGAGGACTTCGCGACGGTACAGGTCGAGATCCGACATCCAGACGTCATAGGCGTCCCAGGTGATCTCGGTTTTCGCCATCCAAAACGGCGAGACTTCGACTTCGTGCAGCGGGCTTTCGTCGGGCTTGTGGCCAGGCTCGGATTCCGGGCTGCCCATCATGAACTTGCCGCCGGGGATGGGCAGCATTTCGATCGTCGCCTCGGTGTGCTCGATCACCTCCTTGTACTTCTTCATCTCGCCAGGCGTTTTGGCTTCGGAGTTGGGCACTTCGAGTTTGGCAACCTCTTGGGCGCTGGTGCTCGCGGGGACGCCGGTAAAACTCAAAACACCCAAGCCACAGATCAATGCAAAACACCGACGCATCATTAGCCGAGCTTTCTCCACAGAGGTCATTGTTGAAGGATCAATGTTGAAGCGAGACGAAAATGCAACCCTTTTTAGCGGTCGCGATCCCCAACCATCATCCTCCATGCCCGCCAAAGTTGCAACAATCGCCCCCCTCCATGCTCGTCCGTACCTCTCCTGTGCTTCGGTCTCCCCCTCGCCCCGCTTCGGGGAGAGGGGGCTGGGGGGTGAGGGGCAGAACCCGCGCTTAACGCGAGCCTAACTCGGCAGCCCGATCTGGCTATCCAAGCACAAGTTCGCAGCGCGCCAGCGTCCCCCTAAGCCATCAGCTCTTTAATGATGCGACCGTGCACGTCGGTCAAGCGGAAGTCGCGTCCAGCCCAACGATAGGTGAAGCGTTCATGGTCAAAGCCGAGCAACTGGAGCAGCGTGGCATGCAAGTCGTGCACGTGCACGCGGTCTTCGATGGCCTTGAAACCGAACTCGTCGGTGGCGCCGTGCACATAGCCACCGCGGACGCCGCCGCCGGCCAACCACATCGTGAATCCCCAATGGTTATGGTCGCGGCCGTTAATCTTGCCCGCGTTGCTGCCTTCCTTGGGCAATTCGACGGTCGGCGTGCGGCCGAACTCACCGCCCCAGATGACCAGCGTCTCTTCGAGCATGCCGCGTTGTTTGAGATCGGCCAATAGAGCCGCGATGGGTTGATCGCACTGCTTGGCCAAACGCCGGTGGTTGACTTCGATGTCGTCGTGGTTGTCCCAGGGTTGGCCCTCGCCGTGCCAGACTTGCACATAGCGGACGCCGTGTTCAATCATGCGACGGGCGATCAACAGTTGCCGCGCGTGGACACCCGGCCCGTAGGCGTCCAGTACGTATTGCGGCTCGCGAGCCACGTCAAATACTTCCGCCGCTTCGTGCTGCATGCGATAGGCCAATTCGAACGACTGGATGCGAGCCTCCAATTGCGGATCGGCATCGCGCTCGGCCTGATGTCGACGGTTGAGCTGCTGGATGAAGTCGAGCTGCCGCCGTTGATCGCTGGTCGTGATCCGTTCGTTGGTGATGTATTCGATCAGTTTGTCGATCGACTCGTGCTGCGTGTCGATATAGGTGCCTTGAAAAATCCCGGGCAGGAAACCGGCTTGCCAGTTCTGCGATTCCTGGATTGGATAGCCGCCTGGACACATGGCAATAAAGGCGGGCAAGTTCTGATTCTCGGTCCCCAGTCCATAGGTCAGCCACGAGCCCATGCTGGGACGCACCAGCCGCGGCTCGCCGCAATTCATCAGCAGCAACGAGGGCTCGTGGTTAGGGACGTCGGCGTGCATCGAGCGAATGATGCACATATCATCGATGTGCTCTGCCGTGCGCTCGAACAGTTCACTGACCTCGATACCGCTTTGACCGTATTTGCGAAACTTGAACGGCGACGGAAAAAGCGCGCCGGTTTTGCGTTCGGTCCGCGGCGTCTCGCCGGGCATTGGCTTGCCTGCGTAAGTCTTTAGCGAAGGTTTCGGGTCGAACGTATCGACGTGGCTCGGGCCGCCGTTGGCGAAGATGTGAATGACGTGCTTGGCGCGGGCCGGGAAATGCGGCTGACGCGGCGCCAGGGGATTGACTCCCAAACCGGCGGCCCCCTCGGCGCTGGCCGACTCGCCCAGTAATTGGTGCAAAGCCAAGGCGCCGAAGCCCATACCACAGCGGCTGAGCAGTTGGCGGCGCGACATTCCGCAGGCGGGTGAGTTCGATGGAATCATAGGTCAACAGCAGCCATGCAAAGCAGGAACGACGAAGGTGGGAGGTTCGGGCGGGCAGCCTTTATGTAGGCACCTCTATTATACAGCTATCTAGCCGAAGGCTACCTCGGTACGGCTGCGCTCGCAGTAACGAGGTTGCCTGATGCAAACCGAGTCATTCCTCGCGCTGAGCTTGATTCGCCGCGCTCAGCGTCATCGCGGCGCTTGCCCCTCACCCCCCAGCCCCCTCTCCCCGAAGCGGGGCGAGGGGGAGACCGAGACGATGGGAGAGCTCGCGTGGGTTAACCGCCGAAGATCGCATGGGGACGATGTAGGTTGGTCGATTCGGATTGGTTAAACGTCGCACACGCCGATGGCGTGATCGAGGGCGGCTAGAGGATCGGACCAGGTGGGGATGAATTCTTGGGCGACGTAACCTTTGTAGCCGGTCTCGAGAATGGCGCGCATGATCGGCGGATACTGGATCTCTTGCTGGTCATCCAGTTCGCCGCGGCCGGGGTTGCCGGCCGTGTGGTAATGGCCGATCAGCGAGTGGTACTGACGGATGCGGCGGATGACATCGCCGTTCATGATCTGGACGTGATGGATGTCGAACAGCAACTTGAAACGCGGCGAGTCCATCGCCT
>JBQCJB010000461.1:0-6476 GCA_051953155.1 Aureliella sp.
GGAAGCGATTAATCTCGGGCGGAACCGGCTGCGTGTGCAGAATGCCGTCGATGCGGTAGCGAATCACCAACCCCGAGCCCTGGGATTCGACGTGCACGTCGCTGGCCCGCGAGTCGATTGCTTCGACCAAGATCTCATTGACCAGCCGCACGACCGAGGCTTCCTGAGCCATCTCGCTCAGTTCGCTGCCGTCGGTCTGCAGTTCCTCGAGCAGTTGGATCTCTTCGTCGTCGCTGCGGGCGGCCAGCAAGCCTTCGACCGTTTCGGAGCCGACGCCCAAGTGCTTTTTCACCAGGCGGGCGATCTCGGCCCGCTCGCTGACCACGGGAATGATCGTCAGGCCGGTCGCCGCGCTGGCTTCGTCCAACGCGTACACGTCCAGCGGATCGCTGGTGGCCAGCACGAGCGAACCATTCTCGCGCCGCAGCGGAAAGAGCGAGTGACGGTAGATCAATTTCTGCGGAAAGCTTTTGATCAGCTCCAGATCGACAGCAGCTTCGCGGAGGTCGACGAATTCCATACCCAGTTCGTCGCCCAGAGCGCGCAGGGCCGGCTCCTCTTGCACGATCCCCTGTTGGATGGCCGTGTCGACGATGTTGCGCGAGCCGCCGTCACGAAGTTTATCCAGCTGCTGCGCGTCGAGCAGACCACGACGCATCAGGATTTCGCCAGCTTCCAGCATCACCATATCGAATTACCTTCCTCGTCCACTAGAACTTCCGCCGCTGGGGGCACCGCGGAAGCCGCCAAAGCCACCAAACCCGCCGGGAGGGCCACCGAAGCTGCGCCCCGACGAGCTGCCCCCTTGGAAACGTTCGCGCAGCTGCTGGTAGAACTCGGCGGTCCGCCGGGCTTGATCCGAATCGCTGCTGCTGCGGTTGTTGTCACTACTGCTCTGCGGCGAGCTCGAACTGTTGCTGCCGCTGCTGCTACTGCTGTTGTTGGTGCGGGCCTTCGCCCCCAAAACGCCTTTCAGGGCCGTGTCGATCATGTCTACGTTCAAGTTCGTCCCGGTCAGCGAGACGACTTCGATTTGTTCTTCGACATCGCCGCCAGCGACGTCCAGCTGGGCTACCAATTCATGGATCAGTGCAATGTCCTGCGGTTGCGCCATGACGACCAGCGAGTTGGTGTTCTTGTCGACGCTGACCGAAATCTTGGTCTCAGTTAGTTGGCTGTTGCCGCCACCGCCGCCGCGGCGACTGCCGCCGCCGGCTAGGGCCGCGATCAGCTCACGCGGGTCGGGTGCGCGCTGACTGCCGCCACCACCCCCACCACTGCCGGCGATCCGATCATTAAACAGCGATTTGATCATCGTGGCTACCGCGTCGGCGTCCTGGCTGATCACCGGGATGACTTCAATGCGTCCGCGCGTCTCGACCGAGATCGGGCTCTCCGGCTGGTCGATGACCTTGAGCACCTGTTCGCACAATTCCAGGTCGAGTGGATTGGCGCGGATGATCAGGGCATTGAGCCGCGGATCGGCATTGATGATCACGTCGCCGGTCGTGAGCGAGGCCCCGCTGGCTCCGATGCCGCCGCCGCCTCCCAGCAGCGAACCGATCAGTCCGCCACCGACTTCGCTGACCATATCGCCCAGCAGGCCACCCCCTCCGCCGCCCGAACTGCCGGCGCTGCTGCTACCTGAGAGGACGCTTTCAAGCAGTTCCTTGGCGGCGCCAGCCGAAATGTACTTCAGCCAATAAAACGTCGGTTCGGTCGATCCGGTCGCCGAATGCTCGACCAGCAATCGCAACAGCTTGTCGAACTCGGCCAACGCGTCTTTGTCGCTGGAGGTCACGATCATGCCGCCGGGGCCCGACATGATCACGATGTCATCGCCGCTGGCCGAAGTCGTCTTGGTCGCCCGCCGAGCGCCGCCTGCCCCCGGCTGACCAGCGTCCTGAGCATCGGTGGTTTGGTTTTCCGCGGCTTGGTCACCGGCAGGCTGTTCGTCCGCTTGCTCGTCGACGGCCTGGGCCGCCTCGGTCAATTCGTCCACTTGTCCGCCGGCTGTGGCGACGTAGTGACCGACGCGGAGTGCGCCCGTCGTTTTGGGATCGTCGTTGCCTGCCTGGGCATTGGGCGGCTGGGGCCGATCGGAATCAGGCTCTGCGTCGGACCGTCCCTCATCGTCGTCACGGGGGCGGCCGTTGTACAGGGCTTTGCCGTCACTGTCGTGTCGACCGTTGGCCTGGGGGCGATCGCGTGGCGGTTCGGTCACGATGGCCTTTTGCGGCAGAGCGCTATCGAAGGCGCTCTCGCCGGGGCGGACGACGCGGAGGCGATTGCGGTTCTTGGTAGCGTTCCACAAGCGTTCCATCTGCTCGATCGTGGTTTCGAACTTGCGGGCCGGCAACGGGATGACGCGCACGTTCTCGCCCAGGTTGCTGGCAGCGCTGTTGTCTTCCAGCTTCTCGATCAGCATGCGAATTTGTTCCAGTTGCGTCGGTGAAGCTTTGACATACAACCGCCGCATTATCAAGTCGCCGTCGATGATCGGTTGGCCACTTTCAGCGGTGCCCGTGTCGGACAGACCGAAGAATTTTTTGATCGTGGCGATGGCCAATTGCGGATCGAGGTTCTTCAGTTCGATAACTTCGAACTGGCTGGTTTGCCCGCTGAGCATTGCCAGGACGTCGTCGATCTCTTTGTGCGTTGATGGGCGGGCCTGGACGACCAGTTTGTTAGTTTCCTTGTCCAATTCCATCCGCACGTCGGGCTCGCTCGCGAGTCGCTGCGAGAGCACGCGATAGGCCAGATCAGCGTCGGAGCCTTTGATCTCGTGCGTGCGATACTCGGGCTGTTCGCGAGTGGTGCCGGCCTGCGTCGTTTCGCTCGGCGCGACGTCCAGGTGCTGGACCAGATCGCGAAGTTTCTGAATGTCTTCCGGGCGCCGCGCATTGAAGAACAGCGTATTGCCGAAGGTATCGGTGCTGAGGCTGATGTCCGGATTGCTGTTGGTTCCCTCGGGGATGTTCAACAGGGGCCGGGCCACGTCGAGGACCTCGTTAGCCGTAACGTGCTTGAGCGGGATTGCGACGATCGAACTGCCTCGTAGCGACTGCGGATCTTCCGAACGTTCGATCAGAGCCCGCACCGCGCGAACGACTCCGGCGGTGTCGGTCACTTGGATTTGTCCGGCCGACGGCAGGCTGACAACGGAGCCTTGCAGGCTGAGCAGTTGTTCGACTTCCTTTTTGGCCTCGTCCGGGTCCATACGCGTCAGGAGGAACAAACACTTGACCAGTTCGAAATCGCCGCGCGAGTCGAGCTGTTCGAGCGTGACGAACTGGGCCAGTTCCTTAATCATGTTCGGAACCATCGGGGCCTCGAGATCGACAACCATCAGCAAGCGATCGCGTCGCAGCAGCGAGTAACCCTTGTTCAGCAGCGATGCGCTCATGATGTCGAGCGCTTCGCCCACGGTGTACTCGCGCGAGTTGTCGCGATAGGTGAACGAGCCGGGGGGCATCGCGTCGGCCTGCAGCGACATGTCGGCCTGCTCGCACATCCATTTCAGCACATCCGCCCAGGGCATCGCCTGGAAATTCATCCGCAGTTTGACATCGGCGACTGGCAGGCGATCGGGGCTGGTGCGCCCGCCGCGCGGGACATTGCTGGCACTGCTGGCCGTCGCATCGCCGGCAGGCGCATTGCCCGCAGCCACTGTGGCGGCGGGAGTTTCGCGTGGGGGCGGTGCTGGGTTGCCGATCTCGCCCGTGGCGCTGCGGCCGGCGAGCACCTGGTATGCGTTCCACTGGGATTCGGAAATCTCGCCGCGCAGCGTGCGCTCGACGTCGGCTCGGATGCGGTCGGCATCGGGAGAGCGCGACGATGCGCGGGCTCGGGCAACCAACTCGGCCACCTTGGCTTGCTGCCAGTCGGCCAGGTTGAGCACTTTGGCGACACCCGGATCGGCCAACGCCAGCAGGCCGAGCCGTTCGACGCGGATTTGCTCCAAAACACTGCGCTGTTGCACGCTCAGCAGGGCGTAGCCGAGGCGTTCGGATTCCTGCCGGAATTCGTCGCGCATCTGGTCTTTTTGATCGGGAGGTACTTCGCGGAGCTGTTGGGCCAGTCCGATCGCTTCACTGTTGCGGCGGTTGATCAGCTTGGAAAACTGCGAACGCTGGTCGTCGCTGAGCTTCAACTTTTCGGCCACGTCGGGCTTGAGTACCTCGGACAGCACGCCGATGACGTCTTGTGCAGACGACGCGCCGGCCAACGTCAGCGAGAGTAGTAGCGCCAACGCCACGATCTTTCCGCAGCACATTTTCATGAAATTCGCTCAACTCCACTGCAAAAAAAAATCGCGATCGCGCCGCGGTTGCAGATGAGACCCGCGTTGGCGCGTCGCTCGGCCGGGTTCGCCCTCGTGGCCGGACTCCGCGATCTTGGCTCCGGCCCTCGTTTTCGGGGCGGCAGCCAAATAACAATTTAATTGGGCCAGCCGAATAAACACCTGCTCGGGGGATGGGATCTGCGTGAATTCGCCTACAAGGCCCGAACATGGAAGGCCG
This sequence comes from Aureliella sp., assembly GCA_051953155.1. GTDB lineage: Bacteria > Planctomycetota > Planctomycetia > Pirellulales > Pirellulaceae > Aureliella. The sequence goes on from JBQCJB010000461.1 coordinate 4,524, forward strand.
CCACGCAGGTACCAAACCCTCTGTGGTGCCTAAAGTTTCGCGCAAGCTGGCCGATTCGCGGGTCTGGGAAACTTACTCACCCGCTCCTACAATCTAAACAGGCCGTTTTTCCTCTCTGGGCGCTTTCGGCGCTTTGCTTTCACAGCCTGGCGGGCTGGTCAATCAACTATGTATCGCAAGTTTCTCAGGTCGAAGATTCATCGGGCCACCGTGACGCAGGCGGACCTGGATTATGAGGGCTCCCTCACCTTGCCACCCGACCTGATGCGGGCAGCCGATATCGCGGCCTACGAAGCAGTGCACGTCTGGAACGTCACGCGGGGGACCCGGCTGGAAACCTATGCTATCGAGGGAATCGAAGGCAGCCGCGACATTTGCGCCAACGGCGCGGCCGCACATGCTATTCGCCCGGGCGACCTGGTTATTGTGGCCACATTCTCTTTTGTCGTCGACGCAACCCTCGACTCGACCGCCGTCAACCCGCGCGTCGTATTCGTTGATGCCGAAAACAAAATCGTGCGCGTCGGCCAGGAGATTCCGGGGCCGCGCCGCCGCGGCGCGCCGACGGCCGTGGCGGACAGTTGCTGCTAAAACCATCCCGGAGCCTGGGCGGCACTTACTCGTGACGCAGGGCTTCGATCGGATTCATCTGAGCCGCGCGGATCGCTGGATAGAGCCCGAAGACGATACCGACCAGCAGCGAAATTCCGAAGGCGATCGGGATCGACGCCGGTACGATCGAAGGCGTCACATTGCGAACGACGTCTGGTAGTGAGGCCATCGTGTCGGGATACCAGTGCAGGGCCAACCTGCGGAGGCCTACGACAGCCGGCGTGCAGAACAGGCCGGCCAAGATGCCGGTGATGCCGCCGACGACGCTCAGCACCGCCGTCTCCACGAGGAACTGCTGGATGATGTCATCGCGTTTGGCACCCAGGGCGCGGCGAATCCCGATTTCACGCGTGCGTTCGGTCACGGTGGCCAACATGATGTTCATGATCCCGATACCGCCGACCAACAGCGAAATGGCGGCGACCAGACCCATGAATACCATGAACATCATGCGCGTCGTTCGCGCCTGTTCGAGCAGCTCCAAGGGGACGACTACCGAGACGTCTTCCATGCTCTTGTGGCTGGACAAGGCGTCTTCGATAACCGCCGCCGTCGACTTCACTTCGCTGACCGAATTGACGCGCAAGGTGATCTGATTCAGTTCGATAATTTCACCGTCGAACGACGCGCCGCGGCGGATCGTGATCGTGTCGCCGATACGCTGCTGGAGAGTGCGGATCGGAATGTAAATGTCATTGGAGAAGTCTTGCGCATCCATCGAACCGCCGATGGCAGCGGACGCGTTGCGATGTTTCAGGACGCCGACGACCGTGTAGGAATCTTTGTGTTCCGGAATCGACACCCGTTTTCCGATCGGGTCTTCATACGGGAACAATCGCTCGGCCACTCGCGCCGCCAGCACGCAATTCGTATCCCGGCGGAAGTTTTCCGCGTCGGTAATGAAGTGTCCCCGGTCGACGATCAACCGAGTCACTTCCTGATACTCCGGCGTGCAACCGACCAGCCGTCCGTCGAGGATTCGGTCCCGATACTGGAACTGACGGCGGATCTCGCGGATCGGAATGGCGCTCTTGATCGTCGGAATGGTCGACTGGAGCATGTCGAATTCGGCTCGTTTGAGCCCGTAGGGAGTCACCCCTTGCGAGTTGAGCTTCTCGCTCGGCGGCTTGACCGAGCGGATCATGATCGTATCGGCGCCCAGACTCTCGATCTGCTTTTGGGCTTCGAGGCTGATCCCTTCGCTGATGGCCAGCAACCAAATAACGCTAGCCACGCCGATGAAGATACCGAGCACCGTCAGCAGAGATCGCAGCGGGTGCAACCACAGACTTTTGATGCCCAGTTTGACTGTTCGTAACCACAACATGGCGTTTAAACTTT
>JBQCJB010000462.1:0-4436 GCA_051953155.1 Aureliella sp.
AGACGATCGACTTCGGCCCTGCAACAACCAGCTTGATCAGCGAGGGCGATGCGGATCTTTTCCTGACCAAATGGTCCACGACGGGTGATTTGCAGCAGTCTGGCCAGATAGCGGGACCTGACCGCATCTCCATCGCAGGCTTCACAGTCGACCGAAGCGACCGGCCGGTGCTCTATGGAATTTTCGGCGGCACGTCGGACATGGACCCCTCCTCAGACACCGTTTTGCGCTCGAGCATCGGCGTCCAGGATGATTACATCCTGCGATTGGACGCGAGCGGTCACTTCTCCGACTTTTACCAAATGCCCCGTTCGTCCAGCATCCCGAGAGATCTGACGACCGACCGTTATGACAATATTTATGCCACCGGTAGCGTCCATACGACCATTGCGATGCCGACGGGCCAGCAGCTGCAGAATGCTGATGGAGGCTACGACGCGTACGTTCTGAAGTTAGCCATGACACCGGGCATATCGCTGCGCTCTTCTTTGGGCCTGGCGACCTCTGAGAACGGCCCGGCCGCTACCTTCGGAGTCGTGCTCGATACACCGCCAACCGCAGACGTGACGATCAGTGTGGCTTCGAGCGATACGAGCGAAGGTTCCGTTTCCCCTGGCTCGATCACCTTCACGCCCACTAACTGGAATGTGCCGCAGTGGATTAGCGTGAATGGCGTCGACGATATTTTCACCGATGGCGATCAGCCGTTCAGTGTGGTGCTAGGACAGGCCACGAGTGCCGACCCGAATTACAACGCTCTCCAGCCGCCCGCCGTATCGCTGGTCAATCAGGATGATGACCGGACTATCGCCACCTTTACCCGCACCGATACGCGCAGCATACCCGACCGCGGCAAGATCACGTCCGATCTCACCGTGCCCGCCGCCGGCACGTTGCTGGACGTCGATGTGCGCGTGAACATCGAACACAGTTGGAATGAAGATCTCGACGTCTACCTCATCGCTCCCGACGGCACGCGCATCGAGCTGTTCACCGACGTCGGCGGGTTTTCGCAGAATTTCACGAATACCATCTTGGATGCGTCTGCCACCAGCGGTATCGCTGCGGGCAGCGCGCCCTTCACCGGTCGCTTCCGGCCTGAGGGAAACCTGAATCTTCTCAATGGCAAGCAGCAACAAGGTACTTGGAAGCTCGAGATTACGGACGACTCGCGTTCCGACACTGGCCGACTTATCGACTGGTCACTCACCACAACATCCTATATCCCGCTGCCTCCGGCCGGAGTTACCGTCACGCCGACTTCCGGGCTAGTGACATCTGAAGGTGGTACCGCAGCCAGCTTCAGCGTCGTGCTCGCATCCCCTCCTGCCGCGGACGTTTCCATACCGGTCAGTTCGAGTGATTTGACCGAAGCGACCGTATCGGTGAACAATCTCATCTTTACATCGACGAACTGGAATGTGCCGCAAACGGTTATCGTCACAGGTGTGGACGATTCCATCGGCGACGGCGACATCACCTATAGCATTCGACTGGGAGCGGCCGTAAGCGACGACTCGCGCTACAATGGATACCAGCCGGCCAGCGTATCGGCGACCAACCGGGACGATGATGCCCCTGTGCTGGTGACAAAGTTCTATGTCGTTAATGACGGGACGACTGACGCCACCTTCGAGTACGCTGCCACAGGTGGTTCGGTCGAGAATTACCTCATCAACAGCGGCAATTCGAAGCCGCGCGGGGCGGCCAGCAATGTTGCGGGCGACAAGCTGTGGGTAGTCGATAGCAGTCGACAGGTTTATGTCTACAACGACCGCGGTGCAGTGCTGGGGGCATGGACTGCCGGTTCGATCAGCCGTTCGGGCGCTCCGGAAGGGATCTCGGTTTCGGGCAATGATGTCTGGATCGTCGACAACGCCAGCGACAAAGTCTTCCGCTACAGCGGCGGGGCATCGCGCGTCTCTGGCAGCCAGAACGCGATCAGCAGTTTTTCGCTGAATTCTGCTAACAGAAACCCCAAGGACTTGGTGACCGACGGAACGAACATCTGGGTCGTCAACGACGGCACGACCGACGTCGTGTTCAAGTACACCCTGTCCGGTTCGCTGGTGGGCAGTTGGACGATCGGTAGCGCCAACGCGAGTCCTACCGGAATCACGCTCGATCCCACCGGGGCCAGCCAGAGTCTGTGGATCGTCGACAGCGGCACCGACCGAGTCTACGAGTACGCCAACGCTCGCAGCAAAACATCGGGCAGCCTTACCGCGTCGGTTTCCTTTGCCCTAGCGGCCGGCAATACCAATCCGCAAGGCATCGCCGATCCTCCGCCGGCATCCTTCGCAGCGCCTAGCGGACAAGCTCAGGCAGCTCCACTGTCTTTTGCCGCAGCCACCAATAACCGCACGGGCGTGACCGACACGCCGGTTGCCACTATGAACGATTCCACGGGAGAGTCGCTGACGCCGGCCCGATCCGAACCCCAATCCGCCGCGGTACAAGTCGACTGGCTCTCAGCTGCTGACCGTCAGAGCGATCACTTCAGCGAAGAAGACCTCTTTGGCCCAGTTGACGGGGAATTGCTGTTGCTTCTCACTTCGGCGCGGCGAACTTAGCATTTGCCGCTACGTCCGTCATAGCCTGAGTTGCCCCGAAGTAGACGCTCAGGCAGCCGAAGTGCTGAGTCACCAGTTTGTCGATCAGTTTTCGGCCCGGTTCCCCGTAGCGCAGTGGTGCCAACGCCATGGCCTGTCGCGCGTGGAAGTGGGCCCGAGAAGCCTGCTGGGTGTCTTCATAAAACTGGGCGAGCAGGAAGTGCGAGTCCGCCGTGGGTGCGAGAGCTAGCAGCTCCTGCCACGCCGCCTCGGCTTCGATGTAGCGGCCCAACTTTCGCTCACAAAAGGCGACGCCAGTTGTCGCCTTTTGTAAGCCATCCGACCGCTGAGGTGAGGGGGGCGATGCTTGCCAGCCTCGGTTAGCCCGGCGGTACCAGTCGCGAGCCACCGCCCACTGGGCTCGCATTTCGTAAATCGTTCCGTAAAGGCCGCAGACCTCAGGCGACGGAGACGACGTGTGGAGGGCATCGAGCGCTGCGATCGCGAGGCTAGTCTTTCCTAGAATCGCCAGTTGCTGAGCCCGCTCCATTCGCGACTCATCGGTTGCATTATCCGTTAGCGGCGAGGCGACGTGCGAATCCAGGTCAGCGATGATTCGCTGCAGGTTTGCGGCGAGCTCGCGGACCGGACGCCCCTGCAGTTTTGCTGCAGGCTGGAGCGCCAAGAGTTTCTCGATCAGGATATTGGCTTCACCTAGTCGCGACTGCTCCAGGAGATCGGCTACGCGAGCAAGGTCATGATGGCAGCGGCCTTCGACGTACATCGTCGGCGGCACGACCAGCGCGGCTAGAGCGAGAACTCCCAGGGCAACCCAAGGGACTGGCGAGTTGCCAGCTTGTCGCGACGGTAGCGAGAACAGGCGAAACAAGACCAGCAGTACCAAGCTGGCTGCGCCAAGCGAGAGTGCGCTGCGGAGTACCGCGCCGCTGAGGACACTCGAATTTGAGGAGTAAGCGTCGCCAGCCACCTGCACGGCGAGAGCAAGCGAGCTTGCCACGAGCGCCGCTGCCAGTCCTGCGGGCTTCGTCGGCAGACGTCGGAGGAGGACGGTCAGCATGCTGGCCAAAGGTAGGGCGCATACGAAATGGACTAGTGCCACCCCGCGCCAAAGAAACGGGAACGGAGCTCCATCGTCGCCAGTGGCCCCGGCGTGGAGCAGTCCTGCGCTACACGCCACGACGGCGGTGGAAATCACCAGCGGCACGACGCGCCGCGTGCCTGCGTTTCGAGTTGTGGATGCGTCGCGTTTCATGGGCGGTCCTGGGCGCATGCGATCAGTGCAATGAGAGGTGATTGAAGAGCCCGCGAAAAAAGCGGCAGTACGGCATCATCTCGCTTTCGCTCGAGGCCCTCGCCAGATCAAGCCATCGTACGCATAGTGCATGAAGGCCATCACAACGTTGATGAACAACCAACTTTCGAACAGCCTCTGCTCAACGAGCCATCCGCCCGCTCCCAGGACGATTGCGAACATACCCAGTGCGATCCCCCACCGCGGCGCCAGCCAAGCCAGCAGGCCCAGACGATCACCCGCTTCAGCGTGTCGCTTACGCACCGACCAGCCGACCACGGATAGGTATTCGATGGCGTGGAAGACTGCCGAAGCGGTCGCCAGCGAAAGTAGGAGCGTGGGCTGCCGCATATGGACCGCCGCCAGCAGGCTCAGATACAGGCCGCTGACGCTGGAAAGATACAGAATTCGCCCCGATCCCCCAGACTGATACCGGAGGATGTTGTCGACGAGCAACCACATCGGCGCTGCGACTGCGATCCAGTCGCAGCGCTGGAGCCAGCGCTCGAGGGATTCATGTGACCAGGTCATCCCGGCCACACGCAAGGTAACGTACATGAGAAAGAGCCGCA
>JBQCJB010000463.1:0-3334 GCA_051953155.1 Aureliella sp.
AAATGGCTTGGTTGCCGGTGGGCAAAGAGTCGGACAATGGCTCGAGCAATATCGACGACGTGGATCAGATTGAGATAGCCCTCGCCCGTCGGGATCGGCTCGGACGAACGCAGTTTGGCGATCAGCGGCACGCGGCCGGGCCCGTAGATTCCGGCCAGCCGCAGAGCGGTCGCGCGGCCCGATGGAAGGTTGTCTCGCAGCCACTGTTCGGCTGCGAGCGCGATTTGCGGGCCGATGCGGGTCGGGTTGGTGGGCGACGTCTCATCGACCCACTGGCCGTCGCCTTGTTGGTAGACGCCGGTGGTGCTGAGCACGACGAGCCGCTCGAGTTGCGGCAGTTTGGCCAGCAGGTTTTCCAGCCCCACGCAGTGCGTGCGCTGGCCGAAACGTTCGTCGGCCCGATGGGGCACCGCGACCAGCGCGCTGCGGACCTCGGGGGCTGACCAGTCGCTGCCGGGCTCGAGCCAGTCGCCGATGATCGGTGTGATGCCGGCTGATGAGAGTGCGGCCAACTGTTCGCTGCTGCCGCGCGTCAGGGCGGCCACGTTGCCGTCGATCGCGCCAGGTGCAAATTCTTGCGGTGCTGCCATGGCTTGCTCACGCCATGTTTGGGCTACTTGCCTACCGACATAGCCGCACCCGACAATTAGCAGTGTCACACGTCGCCCGTTCTTGAATGGTTCGCTTGTGATTTCTCCAACGCGTCCAACATTGTCTGCTGCAACCGTCACATCCGGTAGCCCTTCAACGAACTACGGCCCGAGCGGGGGGCGGCTGGTGAAATTTCGCCACGCGAAAGGGTTTCATTTTGTCACGCTTCTACGAATAATCGAAACACGCCTTCTGCAGCTTCTGACGGTAACGCGGGCCGAGCGGTTTTGGGTACGGAGTGCTTGCATGCGATTGAATGATCTACCAGCCGGCAACTTGCGAGCATGCGCCGCCCGCGGCGCTGGCGACACTATCCGCCGCTTGTCGACCGGCCGCCGCTTGTCGACCAGCAGGTGGCAGTGCTTGCGCAGCGGTCTGCTTACGGCCGCTTTGCTCTGTGGCGCAGCGATCGCGCCTTGGCAAGCAGTTTGGGGGCAGAACGTTTCCGGTAACGGCGCGCTAGTAGCTCCGAATTCGCAGGGCTTGGGTGTCGTGCCGGCTGGCGGCGCGACGATCCTTCCGTCCACCGCTCAGGGCGGTCAGCGGGTCGCGGCCAAACCGGCCATCGACGGGCAGACGTACGTCGCGCTCGACGCTCGGCTGACGCGCGTCGACGGCGGCCGCGCTCCCCAGTCGATCGACGAGCTCCGCGCTCTGGAGTCGCAACAATCGAAAGTGGCTGCGGCTATCCAGAAAGTTACGGTTAACGTTCGCCAGGGAGTCGCTCAAGGCTCGGGAGTCCTGATCCGCGACGGCTACGTGCTGACGGCGGCGCATGTCGGTGGCAAACCACAGCGGCCGGCGATCGTGGTTCTCAGCGACGGCACTGAACTGCAGGCCCAGGTGCTGGGCATGAACCGCAACGTCGATGCAGGCCTTTTGAAGATCGTCGATGACAAGGCGAAGAACCTCCCCTATGCCACGCTGGGCCGCAGCGATGATCTGAAAGCTGGTTACTGGGTGATCGGCGCCGGGCATCCCGGTGGCTGGACCAACGGCCGCGGAGCGGTCATTCGCGTCGGCCGCATCTTGAGTGTCCAGGCCGATACGCTGATCAGCGACGTGGCCTTGATCGGCGGGGACAGCGGCGGACCGCTTTTCAATCTTCGCGGCGAACTGGTCGGGATCCACTCGCGCATCGGTACCGACGTCGTCGACAACATGCACGTCCCGATCGACACCTTTGAACACGACTGGAATCGGCTGAAGCGGGGCGAGGCTTGGGGCGTGCTGCCCGGCTACGCTCCGGTCATCGGCGTCGGCGCCAAGAAGGGCGAAACGCGGGCTGTGCTCGGCGAGGTCGATCCGGATGGCCCAGCCCACAAGGCCGGCCTTCGCCCGGGCGATATCGTCACGAAATTCGACGGCCAGCCAATCACGACTTTTGCCGAGCTTCAGAACGCTGTACGAGCGACATTGCCGGGAGATGCGGTTAAGATAGAGGTCCAACGCGGCAACGAGATCAACCGCTTTCTGATCGTCGTCGGCGTTGCCGAGCAATGAAGCCTGCCAGGCAGTAAGGATGGAGTCAAGCTGAGGATAGTTTGGCCTGTGGTGAACAGATGCTGTGCGAAGCGACGGGACGCGCTTCACGAAGCAGATCGCTTGAACATGCAACCGTCGTCGGTTATGCGGAAAGGTGTCGGTAACGTGCGCGTCCCACATCAGCTAACGATCCTCTCGTTGATTGGTCTGGCAGCCGTCGCGGCGGCTTGCGTCCTCCCAGAAGCGCCCCGCGCCGACCAGCGCCGTGGCGCGGTCGCTGTCGAAGTGCCATCGAGCGTCGACGATTTTCATACGCTCGTTCAAGAGCCCTCGCGCCGCCGCGCCCAACGGCCGCAATTCGGCAATCCGCTCAGGGACATGAACCAGCGGAGCAGCATCCAAATGCTGGGCGCCTTCCGCGACGCCATCGGCACCAATTGGAAAGGCACCGTCGAACTGATCTATGAAGACGAGCGCGTGGCCTACGGCGCGGTCGTCGACCGCGATGGCTGGATCATCTCCAAAGACAGCCAGATCCCGCGCACCGGGAAATTGGTGTGCCGCTTTGCCAACGGCAATGAATCGTTAGCCGAGGCAATCGAACACAACTCGGCTCTCGACTTGGCGCTGCTCCGCGTGCCCGATCGCAATCTCGAGGCCATCGAATGGGCCGACGGCACGCTACCCCAGCGCGGTAATTGGGTCGCCACGACCGATACCCGCTCCATTCCAGTCGCCGTCGGAGTCGTCAGCGCTGGCACCATGGCCGTGACACCGAAGAAAGCGGTGCTCGGAGTCCTCTTGGGTGAAACCGACGAGGATGGCGGCGCACTGGTTCGGCATGTGCTCCGCGGGACAGGGGCCGATCTGGCCGGTCTCCGCGTCGGCGACAGAATCCGCTCGATCAACGGGCATCGATTGGCTGACCGCCAGGCCGCGATGAGTTTGCTGGAATCGTGCCGCGCCGGCCAATCGATCCAGCTGGCCATCGTCCGCGGCCAAGAAGAGATCGAAGCCCACGCTCAAATGATGGACTTGGCCAACGAACTGCACGACGAGACTGAAATGGAAGTCAACGGACTGGTCAGTGCCCGCAGCAGCGGATTCAGTTCGGTGTTCCTGCACGACACGGTTCTGCTGCCGACCCAGTGCGGAGGGCCGCTAGTCGATTTGAATGGCCGCGTGGTCGGGATTAACA